>JASLMQ010000081.1 GCA_030746455.1 Candidatus Latescibacterota bacterium | reverse complement strand
CATGACGAAGTCACCGGTCCCCGCGAGGTTGATGTCGTAGGCGGGATGCTGGGCGCTCGACCGTGTGTCCGTTGTTTGCGCGAGCGTTTCGTGGAAGGCATGCTGATACGCTTCCCCGAGGGTGACCTTGCCGTCGCCGGAGAAGTCCGCGGCACCTCGAAGACCGGACACCAGGTGGTGCGTGAAGTAAGACCCTCCAATGACATCGGATTCCTGCGCGACCTCATCCTCGGAGCTCGACGTGAGGAACGCGTGCCCGCGCATCTGAGAAGATTCGTCCACAAGAAACGCCTTCTGCCGGTCGCCGCCCTTGATGCGCGTGATGGCGCCCGACGCACAGGCATCCAGGACGGTGATGTGCACGTCCGCCTGAACCGCGTCGAGCTGGTCACGCAGGGACTGATAGGTGAGGCGATCCCCTCCGAGAAGCAAGCCGGTCTCGTCCGCATGTTTGGAGTAGTAGAAGATGAGCTCCACACGGTCCCCGGGCTTCCGTGTTTGCCGGACGGTTTCCTTGACCTGACTCAACGCACTGGACAGATCACCCACACGCGGTTCCTTCAACAGGATGCGTCGATCCGGCTCGACCCCCCCCATCCCTTCCATCACACGCGTGAAGTGCTCCGCGTCCGAGATCGCGTACCTCAGCGACGCGCGCTCCTTGCCCCCGTTGTTCGCGCCGGCCGCAAGGACCAAACGTTCAACTGTTGCTCCCTCGGCCGGGCCCGAGGCCAAAGTCGCCAGAGCGATAAGCCAGATACCCATTCTGGAAAAGGCAGTTTGGCAGGTCACGGCGCTACTCCTTTGTCAACGTCTTGACGTGTTGGCTGTATCCGGATGGCAGTGGAAGTGGACGTGATGCTGTCACCGTGTCATTCAGGGCGGCTTCACGAGCGGCGTCGAGGATCGGACGGGCCTCGAACGCCGAGTCCGCGGCGATCTGGTAGAATCGCTCCAACCGCGGCGCGTCGTCCAACCGGTAGGCGAAATCCAGCGTATCGAGCCTACCCGGGCGGAGTTCGACCGAACGGTCTCCCCGCTCCGGAAGATGCTGCGTGATCTGGCCTCGTCCGTCGACCGAAAAGATGACGCCGTGCCGCTTTCCCGCCGCGTTGTAGACGATCTGGATCCGATCGCCCTGGGCCGCGCTCACCCCGTCGGCAAGCCTTTCCGCCCCGCGGTCCGACTGACGATAGAGCACGAGCGTTGGCTCCAGACCCTTGATGCCGGTCCACGGGGATCGATCGATTGTGTCGTAACTCATCACCATCAGGATGACCGCAGCCGCGATCGGGACGACCGGCAGCGCCCACTTCCACCAGACGGCGCCCGATGGCTCAGCGGGCTCACCCTCGAGACGCATCCTGATCTGACGGGCGACCCACGCCGGGGGGCGCTCCTCGAGGATCTCTTCGTTCGATCGCACGAGCGCGTCTACCCGATTTCTCAGGTAAGCGTCGGATTCGACCAGTCTGTGGATCCGGTCCATCTCTTCCTGGGGCAGGTCTGCGGCCACGTACCGCTCCAGCTTGAGCTCTAAGATCGCGTGTTCGTTGTCCCGGTTCATGGCTCCTCCAGGTCCTTCAGGCTTCCCCGCAGTCCTCGCAGACGCTTCCGCACGCCGGACACGGACATCCCCACTTCCTCCGCCACTTCTTCCAGCGTCAGTCCATCCACGTAGTAGAGAACGGCCATTGTGCGCGTCGACTCGAGCTGTCCTCTGAAGAGTCGATCGAGGATGCTCCGGGCCTCAAGTTGCCGTTCGTCCACATCGGAGCTTGCGATGCTGGAGAGTATGTCATCTTCGACACGGTCTTCCAGCATTCGCTGGCGGTCTCGGATACGGTTCAGGCAGAGGTTCGTGGCGATTCGATACAGCAGGCTCGACGGATAGTCGTCTCTCAGCCGTCCCTGGTTCCGAATCAGCTGGACGAAGACGTCCTGCGCAACGTCGTTCGCGTCATCCTCGTCGCGGAGCAGCTGTCGGCATCGTCTCACGACCATCGGCCCGAATCGTCTGTAGAGTTCCTCGATGTCCATTCTTCCTGCTTCCACCGATGTAACACCCCACTGCTGCTAGAGTGTCACTCCAGAATGCATCCTCCCGACATTCGGCCCCGTCAACCATGCGATGCATATAAGGTAAGATCGATCCGAATCAAGACCCAGGTCGATTTGCTGGAACCCCATGGCCTGGATGAGTGGGATTCCGAGACCGCGGAGCCCTTGAAGCGCCACGAGAAGGAATCTCGAGGGAGGAGGTGACACCTCCGGGGCTTCCTGGTGTTTCACTATCGAAACGTCACGAGTCCTCACCTTCCAACAGGAGGAGAACCATGCGATTCGAGAATCTGCACCGGCACTGCCTCCCCATCGCCGTGATGATCGTCGCTGCCCTGTATGGATGCGGAAGCTCGGGGGAGGTCTTGTCGTCCGGCTTCTCCGGCGGGGGCCGCGTTACCGAAACCGAATCCGTGACGCGGACCGTCGACGCTGCTGCTGCCGCCAGACTGGTCGCGCAGACCGTCAACGGTCGGATATCGTTGAGGGCGACCGACGGGGACGAGGTGACGGTCGAGGCCGTCAAGAAGGTCGAAGCCCCCAACCGGTCTCTCGCCGAGGACTTCCTTCAGGACATCGAGGTGACGGTGGAGCGTCGAAACGATCAGGTCGTCGCTTTTGCAACCCATCCAAACCCGCCGAGGAACGTCGGCGTGACCGTTCGCTTCGACATCATCGCGCCCGCGGATCTTGCCGCCGAGCTGAGTTCCGTGAATGGCGCGATCCACGTGGCGGACATGGAAAGGGAAGTGGTGGCCCGTACGACGAACGGACTGGTCGACGTGAAGGGAGCCTGTGGACCGATCGAAGCGAGGACGGCCAACGGCCAGATTTCGGCCGACGTCGCCGAACTTCGCGGCGAGGGACGATTCGCGACCGTCAACGGGAGTCTGGATGTGACCGTGCGAGACGGCGAGATGCCGATCACCGCCTCGGCCGTGAACGGTGCCGTGGCGGTCGCGATTCCGGGTGGATTTTCCGGACGCCTGGACGCCCGCACGGCGACAGGACGGGCAAATTCGGACTTTCCCGTGACGGCCTCAGTTACTCAGAGGAAGAATCGGATCGTGGGCGCGATTGGGGCGGGTGGCCGTCCGGTGATCACATTGCGGAGCACGAATGGAGATGTGTGGCTGCGGAAGGCGGACTAGGCAGAGCAACCGGACAGGAACGTCGCCTGGCCAGACGTCCAGAAACGAATCGGCCCTCGGGGACCTTACTCCCGAGGGCTGGTCTGTGGTTCCCGGTCCAGATTCAGGGCCCAAGTCTGTGCACCGTCATTTCCTACTCGCCGCCTTCTTCCTCCACCCGCGCTACTACGCGCGTAGTGTCGTCTGACCGCGACATCAGAACTACCGCAGAACGCGCTGGTCGCCCAGGTCCTTGCTGCCAACCGATCGGGTGACCTCCGCCCGTCGGAATTCCTTGACCTCCAGCTCGTGGAACGCGTTGACGATGTGGCACTGCGTGGGCATATCCTCCCAGGTCGCGCTGTGGAAGGCAACCGAACCCTCGCCCTCCCAGCTTTCGGTCACCACCTGGTTCGGCACATCCGCCGGCGTGAGGACCGCGTAGGCGACATCCGCGGCACCCCAGTCTCCCGTCCTCGGGATGTACTTGTAGTGCAGGATGCCTCGAAGGGTCTCGTCTACCGTCGCTTCGTCCGCTGCCGCTTCGGGTGGCTCGACTGACGATGGCTTGAGGTCCCTGACTTCCATATCAAGAAACCTGAATCCCTCCCAGCCTGCGGTGCAGTGTGTCCTGCCGTCGCATACGGTCGGCTCGGGGATCTCCGCCCACATCTTGGCGTAGCCCAGCTCCTCTCGACCTGTCAGAATCGGGTCGCACATGTTCTCCCAGAGCACGGCCAGGAAGCTGCCCGCAGCCCTGTCCCTCTCACCCTGGAACACGGCCGGCCAGCTCACGCCGAGGATGTTGTAGCCTCGACCCGCCAGCCACTCGATCTCAGTCATGTAGGATGCAGCGACCGTAACCACGGGCTCTTCACCCACTCGGAAACCGTCGGGCAGCAGCCGGTCGAGCTGCTCCCGGCCCGTCAGGAAGCTGACCGACACCGTGGTTGTCTTCGGGTTCTTCCTGCAGGCGAATCTGCGCCCGTCCACTCCCTGTCTCGGTCCCAGGCTGGGCCCGAAATGCGTGGGCATCCTGTACATCGCATTTGGTCGGAAGGCATAGCTCATCGGATGGTCCTCCAGTGTCACCGGGGTCTCGGCATCCTCGCCCCCTCCGCGCACGTTGCTCTCATTGTGGTGCTTTGTGCTGTTGGGAACTGGCCCCCGATCAAGCATCCAGTATCCCGTCCCGGCGCGGGCCGTATTGTGCCGTTGTGGTATGGTGGCAAGGTAGTGCGTCCGGGACCGCAAGGCAAGCGGGGAGTGGGCACCAGGCAGAAACTTCTGGGTAAGCATCTGAGGCCGTCGCGTGTCGATTTGTCGCTTGACATCCACCACCGGTACAGTATAGTGTTCTCTCTGGGGGAGGGTTTTGCATCACGCTAGAAAGGAGGTGGTGACAGATGCGGAAACTGTCCATAGTCCAAGTGATGTCACGCCTCCTGCAGCGCTGGCTCTGAGGATCAACTTCTGACTTTGGAAGCCTTCCGGTCGCTTTGCAAGAGGCGGCCGTTTCGCGTTTTGGGGAAGGCGCAGGCATAGCACGCGTCTACTGCCGTTCGCTAATGGCCTCCCATCAAGACGCAATTCCCTATGCCCGCTCGTCTGCGCCGATTCTGGCCGACCGGATTGCTCCGGGGTCCACACGTAGGCAGGGGGGCTCACTTGCCCTCACCGGAAGACCATCAGGAGATACTCATGGCAAACGCCATTCGCACCGAGAGAGCCGAACAGATAGCTCGTGAAACGGCCGAGCGATGGGAAGAGGAGCGCGGCGTTTCTGTCACGAACAAACTATGGACGTACTGTGCCGGGAAGTACGGAGGTCCGATTCTGGATCCCGCCTGCGGGAATGGCCGCTGGTCGATCGGATTGGCCGAGCTCTGCCCGGACTGCGAAGTCGTCGGCTTCGACATAAACCCCACCTTCATCGAACGGGCGAATCAACGGGTCGGCCAGCTGAAGGCGGAGGGAAGGAGGCTGAACGCAAGCTTCCACGTTCAAGACCTGGTCGACTTCGACCTTGGGCAGGAGTTCGGCCTGGCGATCTTGCCGAGCTACACATGGTCCACGATTATCACTCAGCCGGACCAGATCGCATTTCTGGAGTGTCTGAGAAGACACCTGAAGCCTGGCGGAGCGTTTGCCCTGTACGTCTTCATGCCCGAGCACAGACAGGCCGAACTCGAGCTACAGCAGGCCGGCACCTATGCGTGGCCCGAAGATACCGTCTACTCGACACAGGTAAAGGTGTATGATGCGCTAACCCAGATCGAGCGGCCGGAAGGGACCACCGGGGAAGTGGTCCGGCACACCTACCTGTCAGAGTTCGAGCTGCTCTTCCGGCTGACCGGGTTCAAGATCGCCGAGATGTACGGCAGGGACGACGACATGCGCCCGTTCACGGGCCGCTACGACGACGACTATGGCATCGTTGCTGAGGCAATCTGAGGTCGTGGAACCCATCGAGGTGCGGCCCCCTTGCTTGTACAACGTTCGCACTTCCAGTATGGAGGAAATCGAGCCATGGGAAACAACAATGACGGCAAGCGCGAAATCGTATCCTATCTAACACTAAGACGCGTTGTCGGCATCATGGGCGTCCTGTTACCGGTGGCCCTCGCCCTGGGCTGTCTGATACTGGGTTCTTGCACGGGACTCCACCCCACAATCAGCGACTACTACGGCACCGCGATGCGGGACGTCTTCGTGGGGATCCTCTTCGTGATCGGGTGGTTCCTCTTCTCGTACAGAGGCTACCAGCCCAGAGACAACATCGCAGGTGACCTGGCCTGCCTCTTCGCGCTTGGCGTTGCCCTGTTCCCCACGACGAGTGCCAGTAAGGCCGTGAGGGCGGTGCACTTCATCTCCGCGGCCGCGTTGTTCCTGGTGTTGGCCTACTTCTCGTTGAGCCTCTTCACCAAGACCAAGGAGGGTAAGACGCCGACCTGTCAGAAGAAGGCCCGAAACAGGGTCTATGTGACCTGCGGGGTGGTCATGCTGGGGTGTATCGGATTGATCGCGCTGTACGAAATCCTTCCGCAGAGCGCATCTCTTGCGTCGATCAGGCCCGTGTTCTGGTTGGAGTCACTAGCCCTGTGGGCTTTTGGCTTCTCGTGGTTCGTCAAGGGCGAGACGCTGTGGAGGGATGTGGTGCAGGGATCCATGGTGGGCGGGAGCGACTGCAGCGAGAGTTGAGGTAACCCTGACGAGCACCGCCCGGGCAGTGCAACCACAGCCCTCCGGGATCTTACTCCCGGAGGGCTGTCCGTTGTCGGTTCGATCTGGTGACCCCGAGGGGAGTGCAACCTTATCCCACGCCCAAGTCGTGCAACGAGACCGTCCAGATCGTCCCAGTGCGCATCTCTGTGATACGGCAAGACCCCGATTCCGTGGACCGGACGCCGGTCGCTGCAGTGTGAGGAGACGATGTCGTCCGGAAGATTCCTCTTGCCAACAGACGCAAAACGGCGTATTATTCTCTATACAGGACTAAAAATTACGCATTTTTTGGAGTCTTTATGAGAAATCGAACGGCGCTGGCCTTTCTGAAGGACAGAGCGGAGTCCAGGTTCGGGCGCATTGTCGTACTCACCGGGGCGCGTCAGACCGGGAAGACCACGCTCGTAAGGCTGGGGTTCCCAGAGCACGAGTACATCTCTCTGGAAGATCCTGTCGTGCGGCCTGCCTTCACGGGACTTTCGGCGGCACAGTGGCACCGGCAGTATCCCGTGGCAATCCTGGATGAGGTGCAGAAGGCGCCGAGTCTGATCGAGTCCGTCAAGGCCACGTACGATCAGTACCCCGATACTCGCCATATTCTCCTGGGCTCGAGCCAGATCCTGTTGCTGAAAGGCGTTCGAGAGAGCCTGGCGGGACGAGCCTCTCTTGTTGAACTCTACCCGCTTACGCTCCCCGAATCTCTGACAGACTCCTGGGAGGAGGAGATCCAGGAGTCCCGACTGGTCCGCTGGCTGCGGGAGGGAGCAACGGGGGATCAGCTGGTGGGCATTCCGCAGCGGGAGGAGCGCTTCGCGAATGCGAAGCAAGTCTGGGATGGCTACCTCAGGTTCGGCGCGATGCCGGCCCTGTCCGATGCTGCATTGGCTCCGGAGGAGAAATACGAGTGGCTTGGCAACTACATCCAGACCTATCTCCAACGAGACGTGCGAGATCTGGCCAACCTGCGCGACCTTGAGCCCTTTGTTCGTGCGCAGAAGGCCCTTGCCACGCTGACGGGGCGCCTGCTCAACACGTCGGGTCTGGCCAGGCGGTCGGGTATCTCGGGACCAACAGCCAAGCGTTTCATCACGTATCTTGAGATCAGCTACCAGATCATTCTCCTTCAACCGTGGTTCCGCAACCTGGGCAAGAGGCTGGTCAAGTCTCCCAGGGTCCACTTCATCGATCCGGGGGTGCAGCGCGCGCTCCTCGGCCGACGCGGGGAGCCCACCGGCGAGGAGTTCGAAAGCGCCGTCGTGGCCGAGGTCTACAAGCAGGTGAACAACGCCCGGCTCCCGGTCCATTGCCATCACCTCCGGACGGTCGACGGCAGGGAGATCGATCTGCTCCTGGAATGCGACGAGGGATTTGTACCGATCGAGATCAAGATGGCGGAGCGCGTCGCTCCGGCCGACGCAAGACACCTGCGGAACCTGGACGCGATCCTGGACAAGCCCGTTCTGCACGCGCTGTTGATGTCGAATGACCCGAGGGCTCAGGTGCTGGATAAAGGGATCACTGCGGTACCGGCCGCCTGGATGCTGTCCTGACTCCGGCCCTGGCTCACACAGGGTCGAACGTCAACAGCCCCCCGGGAAGACAATCCCGGAGGGCTGTTCATTATCGATTCAATTGGTGACCCCGAGGGGAGTCGAACCCC
>JASLMQ010000080.1 GCA_030746455.1 Candidatus Latescibacterota bacterium | reverse complement strand
AACGATGGCAACATGTCGGCTCGCATCGGGGACGACCGCATCGTGGCCACCCCCGCCGGCCTGTGCAAGGGCACCCTCTCGCTGGAAGATTTGTGCGTGTGCGACATGGATGGCAAGAAGGTCAGCGGCAGCCGGAACCCGTCCTCCGAGATCGGCATGCACATCTTCCTCTACCGGGAGCGGCCCGACATCGGAGCAGTCGTCCACGCCCATCCCCCCACGGCAACGGGCTTCTCCGTGGCCAGCATCCCCCTCACTGCCTGCGTGCTGCCCGAGATGATCATCAGCCTCGGGTCGGTGCCCATCGCCGATTACGGCACACCCGGCGGGCCCGAGATCTCGGAGCCGATCCGCAAGTACGTCAAGGACTACGACGCCTACCTGCTTCAGAACCATGGCGCGACCACCGTGGGCCCGGACATTATGAACGCCTACTTCAAGATGGAGACCCTCGAGCACTTCGCCCGGATCCTGTTCGTTGCCCGCCAGCTGGGCGACGTCAATGTCCTGGACAGGGAGGAGGTCGAGAAGTTGCTCCAGATCCGCGAGCGGCTCGGTATCCGCGGACCCGATCCGGCGTGCTCACTGGACCCACCCGAGGCAGCATCGCCGGATACGCAGCAGGCTGGGGGCGCCATACCCACCCTTCGGACGCGCAGCGCGGCCCCCGCCGAAGGCGCCAACACACCCGATGCGTCCCCGACTTCGGATCACGAATCAGACCTGGTCGAGGACATCACGCGCCGCGTCATCGCAGAGCTCAGAAAAGGCCAGTAGGACCCCGGTAGCCTCGCAGCCCGGGGAGCGAGACGCCGATGAAGATCCTTGTCGCCAACGTGGGGAGCACCTCCTTCAAGCACAAGCTCTTCGATCTGCCCGATGAAACCGTGCTGGCCGAGGGTGGCATCGAGCGGATCGGCGATGCCGAGTCTCCCATGCAAGGCCGGGTCGGCGATTGCGCGTACGAGGCCACGCTTCGGATCGCGGACTACCCAGCGGCCATCCAGGAGACCATGCACCGGCTGTCGACGTTCGGCGACGCCCCGCTGGAGAATCCGGCCGAGCTGGACGCCGTGGGGTTCAAGACCGTCCACCTTCGTGGCGAGCCCGGTACCCATCTGCTGACCGAGGAGATCCTCCAGCAGATGGCCGACTACAACGACCTGGCGCCGGCCCACAACCCCCCCTACATCGAGGCTATCCGCATCTTCGGGCAGCTCTACCCCGACCTGCCCCTTGCGGGCCTGTTCGAGCCGGCCTTCCATACCACTGTGCCGGACTACGCCTACATCTACAGCGTGCCGTACGCCTGGTATGAGAGGCAGGGCGTCCGGAAATACGGATTCCACGGTGCATCCCACCGTTACGTGTCCGAGCGAGTGCCTGAGCTGCTCGGGCACCCGGTCGAGGGCCTCCGAATCATCTCGTGCCATCTCGGCGGCTCCTCGTCGCTGTGTGCCATCGCCGACGGCAGGTCCATCGACACCACCATGGGTCTCTCGGCTCAGGATGGCATCATCAACAGCACCCGCAACGGCAGCATCGACCCCTTTGTGATCCCCTTCATCATGGATCGCGAGGGCCTCTCCACGGACGAGATCCGGCGCGTGCTCACCAAAGAGAGCGGCCTGCTCGGCATCTCCGGCGTCAGCGGCGACATGCGTGATCTCGAGGAGGCGGAACGTGCCGGCAACGACCGCGCCCGGCTGGCCATCGAGGCCTTCTGCTACGGGGTCAAGAAGGAAATCGGTGCTTACACGGCCGCGCTCGGTGGCCTGGATGCGCTGGCCTTCGCCGGCGGCATCGGTGAGCGGGGTGCGGGCATCCGTGCCCGCATCTGCACCGGTCTGGAGTGCCTGGGCATACGCCTCGATCCCGCAAGAAACGAATCCGGAGAGCCAGAGCGGGTCATCTCGGACGCAGAGAGCCCCGTGAGCGTCCTGGTGGTGAAGACCGACGAAGAGCGAATCGTCGCTCGGGCCACGGCCTCTCTCCTGCAAGGGCACGCAGCCGGCTAGGCCCATGCACCGTCCCCTCGCTGTTCTCATCCTCTTGCTGCTGGCCCCCGGCCGGTCTCCGGCCTACGACCCAGAAGTCTGGACCACCTACCCCAATATGAACTTCGTCAGCTCCATCGCGGAAGGAGACGACGAGGTCTACTTCGCCACCACGGGCGGCATCCGGCGCTACGACCGGTTCGGCAGGCGCTGGCTGGCTCCGCTCACGGCGTTGGACGGCCTGCCCGACGGCCGCGTCGAGCGCCTGGCCTATGAACGGTCCAGCGGCGATCTGTGGTTCGACACGCCCATGGGATCCGGGAGCTGGCTCACCCGCCTCCACACCGTGTCACGCGCCAGCCCTCCCAGCGGCGTCTTCGCATCCCGCGGCATCTCGGGCTTCCCCTCCGTGTTCCCTCCCTATGGCTACTATCTCCAGGATGGTCGTGTGCTGGGACCCAGTCGGTCCTACGCCATCACCGACGCCCTGACGGACAGCTGGCGGATCCTGTGGCTGGGAACCTGGGGGCTTGGCGTGGGACGGGCAGACCTGACCGACGAACAGCTCCAGTTCCACCCCTATGGGCCCATCTGCCCCAACGTGACCGCCATCGCTCGAGACGGGCACGGGGTCTGGTTCGGTGGCGACGAGGGCCGCGGCAGCCGAGCGGAGGGTATCACGTTCCTCGATGAGGAAGAGGGGGCCTGGCGGTATTTCGGCGACGACGACCCGGGACTCGACGACGTCCGGGTATCATCTATACTCCCGGAGGGCGGCGACGTCTGGTTCGGGACCCCAACGGGCCTGGTGAGATACCTCAAGCGTCCCGGCCAGTGGCTCACCTACCGGATCGGCCGATCCCGAAGGGCGCGGATCACCTCCCTGGCCCGGGACGGCGACCGGCTCTGGATCGGGACGGAGGCCGGCCTGAAGGTGTTCGACACGAAAGGGGACTCCCTTCGCGCCGTAGAGGGCAGCAGCCGGTTTCCCGTCCGCGCCATGGCCGTTGGCGACAGCCTCATCTGGGCCGGTACGGAGTTGGGCCTCTATCGTTGCGTGCGCGGCGAGGGGACCTGGACCCGGGCGCCCGGCCCGGAGGGCCTCACGCGACTCCCTGTGGCCGCCCTCTGCACCCGGGCGGGCGGGGTCTGGGCCGTCCTGCGTTCGCCTCCCGCGCTGGTGCGGATCTCGGATGACGGGTCGGAATGGGAGCGGTTCCCGCTCTCGGAGATCACGGGCAGCCGCAGCGTCTCTGTCGCGGCAGACACCAGCCGCGTTTGGGTGACCACAGACCAGGGGGTCTTCCGTCTTCGCCTCTCCAGCGGCCTCTGGCAGCGCTATATCCAATATGACGGCCTCCTGGCCGATCGGGTGAACGCCGTTCTGCTGGACGGCGATTTCGTCTGGTTCGGCACTTC
>JASLMQ010000079.1 GCA_030746455.1 Candidatus Latescibacterota bacterium | reverse complement strand
CGGGCCGCGACTACAAGCGCAAACGCGTCGTGGCCTACCTGTCGACGGACGGTGGCCACACGTTCGGCCGTCGTCTGGAAGTGGACACCTTTCAGGAGGATGGAGCCTACACCACTGTGGCCCCCATCGGAACCGACGTCTGCCTCTTCATCTGGTACTCCGACAGCCACACCGTCCCCCTCAAGCCCGACATCAAGTCCGCCGTGCTCACCGTGCGGGGTCTGCCTGCCGCCTAGGCCCCACCCCACGTCATCGCGAGCCACCCCCGGCCGCGGGGGCGGCGAAGCAACCTCACGTATCTAGCAACGCAGCCCGGAGAGACCCGAAAGGCAATCGCCATGCCCGAACCCCTGACCCATCCGCTCATGCCCGGCGTCCGCTGCGCCGAGATAAACAACCCGGACTGGCCCCGCACGCTCCACGACAAGCAGCTCACCGGGTTCTCGCCTCTCACGTGCGGGATGTCCGAGGCCCCCGTGGTCTGGTCGGCCCTGGATGTCGGAGGACAGCTCGGATGGGTCGAGCAGCTGATCACGGCCAACGACGAAACGCGGCTGCTCGTTAGGGACAACCGGCTGCGGCTTCTTTCGCTGGATGGCCAGGTGCGGTGGACCGGAGACGCCGCCGACCGCCTCTGTTTCTCTGGCGACCTGTTCGGAACAGGGAAGGATCATCTGCTCCTCACCAGCGGTCCGAGCATCGTGGTGCTGGACGCGGTCTCCGGTGAGACCGTCTGGACCCATCGGTTCGAACCCCCGCACGTGACGCTGTCCGTGGCCGTGGGCGACGTCCTTCCCGGACGCAGCGGCCTCGACGCCGTCGTCTTTCATCAATACGGCGAGGAAGGCTGTCTGATCCACTTCCCCCCAGATGGACGTCCGGAGATCGTCTGGCTGCGCACCGTCGTCGTACCTGGCGAACATCCGGAGCGCGCAGATCACCGGTGTGTGGTCCACCTTGATCTGACCGTCCCGGAGGAGCCCATCATCTGGAACCTTCGCCACCATCGGTGCCGCGGCTTCGACGCCCTCACCGGTGAGACCGTCAGCTCCCTGATCTACGATATCGGAGGCGGGCACCGCCGCAACTACGGCCCCTCGTTCCTCGCCGAGGGAGAAGACGATGCCCCGTTGCTCTGCGTGGTCGCCGAACAGGTCCAGACCCACGTCCACGCGATTCGGCTCAGCCGCGCGGGCGAAAGCGCCCTGGCCTGGGAACACTACTACGGCGAGGTCTATGTCGTGCCCGGCGTAGCCGTGGAGCACATCGCTGTCGCGGACATCGATGGCGACGGAAACACAGAAATCGCCTACAACGTTCGCGATCCGGAGCAGGACTTCCGCGCCTTCTTCCGCGTTCGCGACGCCGCCACCGGAGAGATCGAAGCCGAATACGCGGACCAGTGGTGCGTCGGCCGTTTCACCGGTCTGGGATCCAACGGGGCCAGCGGCTTCCTTCTACTCCCCGCGCCAGACCGCACGACACCGGTCACCGGAGATCTCATAGCCCTGCGCTACACCGGGCCCGGTCGGCTGGAATCCCTGGCTACCTTCGGCCGGGCAGGAACCTGGGGGCCGGTCACCTTGCCCGGCTGCGGAGCGAAGGACCTCCTCATTCGGCAATCCGACGGGGACGGCAACACGTCTCTTGCCCGCTTCCGGCTGCAGAATGGGGACCTCGAGCTTGCCGACCGGTCCGATTTGCCCGCTCCAGAAGGATCCCCAACGGGCCACGTCATAGCCGCCGCAGATCGAGGCAATGCCTTCCTCGTCACCGGTCGCGGCGGGACCCTCGATGCCGTCACGTGGGAGGGAAAGCATCTCTGGCAGCTTCCCCTGGAGGGAGGCGCATGCATGCTGAGCGCCGCCGATCTGGATGGAGACGGCCAGGCAGAGCTCGTTGCCGTCACCCCTGGAGGGCAGGTCGGCATCCATGCTTTCGAGCCTACGGGTAAAGCCAGACAGGTTGGCCGCCACGAGTTTCACGATCCCCGACGCCAGTTCGCCCCCCTCCTGTACGATCTTGCACAGGATGGCTGCCTCTGCCTGATCGCGCCCGGTTCAACCCCAGATGGCGAGCTGGCCGTCCGAGCCCACCGACCCGACGGATCGCTCCTGTGGGAGAGCGGCCTCGGGACGACGACGGCCAACGGGGGACGAATCTGGGCCTGGAATGCGGGCGAGTTCCTTCCCGGCCCTCGTAGCGCTGTGGCAGTATCCATCATGGACAACAGCAGAACCCAGGAAGGGACCTTCCTCCTGGACGGTCTTTCGGGTGAGGTGCTCTGGTTCAAAGGAATCCACAAAGACGGCGATAGATATCGACCCTACATCCCCAACGGCATCCCCACCGCCTTCGACTACGACGGCGATGGCACCGAAGAGATCGGCATGGACCTGCTCAGCTATATGGGCTTCCTGCGCGGTTCCGACGGCAGCTTCGCTTGCCTGATGCCAACGAGGAACATGAGCTCCGAGAGCCCTCTCTACGCAGGCCTCCTCTATAACAGCTTCTGCCCGGTCTACGAGAATCCCGAGGCCACAGCACCCCACTGGTTCATCCCTCTCGGACACGGCAGCTATGGGTTACTGAAGCCGAATCCCCTTGAGGGTAACTGGCGCCAGGAAGTCGGCTACGATCTCCCGCCCCGCATCGGCATGGTCGACGTTGACGGGGACGGCAGCATGGAGGTGGGATACTGCCTGAACAACAGCCCGACCTTCGTCTGCCGGGATCTGTGGACCGGCACGATCAAGTGGGAGCTGGAGCTGCCCTCTCCCCCTCAAAGCCCGGCTATTGCAGCAGACGTCGACGGCGACGGCAAGGGAGAGTTCCTCATCGGACGCTACTGCATCGGCACCGACGCCTGGAGAGTCGGTGAGATCCGGTGGGAAGCCCCCGTCGCTATGGGCTGGGCCGCCATTGCCGATTTCGACGGCGACGGCCTGGGAGAGATCGCTTGCGCCGCCGACGGAAAGATCTATATTCTCAAAGGCACAAACGGCGATTGACGCGATTCCAAGACGTGGATCCTCTTCGGAGGAGGGCCTCGTCTCCTGTATCTGGTTGTCGGTCCTTCATCAGTGTCCATCGGTGTCTATCGGTGGTTCCGTCTCGTTTTCGCTGTCGGACTCAGGAGATAGAGCAGTGATGGAGAATCCCCTCAGCGATATCGAAACCCGCATCATCGGGGCCCTCCTGGAAAAGGAAAAGACCACACCGGAGTACTACCCCCTGACCCTCAACGCCCTCACTCGGGCGTGCAATCAGAAGTCCAACCGGAATCCCGTTGTCGACTTCGACGAAGAGACCGTTGCCGGCGCCCTCGACGGGCTCACCTTCCACCGGAACCTGGTCAAGCGCTACATCAGCGACGACAGCCGGGTGCCCAAGTACCGCCACGCCGTGGGCGAGGCCTTCGGCCTGAGCGACGCGGAGCTCGCCGCGCTCTGCATCCTGATGCTGCGCGGCCCCCAGACCCTCGGTGAGATCCGGGGCCGCACAGAGCGTCTCCACACCTTTGAGAGCCTCGAGGAAGTGGAATCCACGCTCCAGGGCCTCGCCGATCGCGACGAGCCGATGGTCACCAAGCTCCCGCGAAGGCCCGGTACGAAGGAGGCGCGGTACGCCCATCTGATGGCCGGAGACGTTCAGGTGGAAGAGGTCGAACTCGCCGAGCCTGCTGTGCTTCAGGTCCGGGCCGACAATCAACGGCTCGACGAGCTCGAAGCCGAGGTCGAGAGGCTGCGGCAGGGGTTTGAAGAGCTATCGAGGCAATTCAGCGATTTCAGGAAACAGTTCGAGTAGTCGATCCAGGAGAAAGGACATCGCGATGGCCGTCAACGAACGCGCGAAATACGGCGCCGAGGCACAAGCCGACCTCAAGGGAGAGCTGCCGAAGCCCTATCCCCGCACCATGGGGCCGAACTGCGCGAAATACCTCCAGGAGGTGGTGGAATCCGGCCTGGTCTCCAACATGGTCTCGCGCTTCGAGGAGGCCTTCGCGAAGGAAATGGGCGTCAAGCACTGCGTTGCCACCCCCGGGTGCACGCCGGCCCTCGCCGTTCTGGCCACGGCCTTCGGTTTCGACCCCGGTGACGAGATCATCGTCAGCCCAATCACGGACTTTGGGACCGTGCACGGACTCATCAGGGAGAACTACATCCCGGTCTTTCCGGACACGGAGCCCGGCTCGCCCAACCTGAGCGCGGCGACCATCGAGCCCTGCATCACAGATCGAACCCGCGCCATCCTGGCCGTTCACAAGACGGGCACCATCTGCGACATGGACCCGATCGTCGAGCTGGCCGAGAAGCACGACCTCATCGTCTACGAAGACGCCTGCCAGGCCGTCTTCGGCGAATACAAGGGACGACCCGCCGGCTCACTGGGCAATGCAGGAGGCTTCTCGTTCGACTCGGAGAAGACCATGGGCTCGGACGTGGGCGGCTGCGTCGTGACCGACGACGATGACCTCCTGGAGAAGCTGCGCTTCGTCGGACAAAGCCGCGGCGGACGCCAGCGGCCCGGCTTCGGCCGAGAGCACACGGTCAACGGATATGCCTACCGGATGACCCTGTCCACCGCCGCCATCTCTCTCGGACAGCTCGAGATCATCCGTCCCAACGTCGCCCAGCGCGACAAGATGATACGACTTCTCACGGAGAAGCTCGCCGAGATCCCGGGAATCGTCCCTCTGCCGATCCCCGACTATATGAACGTCTACTCGTGCTGGATGGCCGGATTCAGCATTGATCCGAAGGCCTTCACCTGCGACACCGACGAGTTCGCAAAGCAGGTCGCCGATGCAGGGATCACGGGCGCCGGCACCGGCCGCTACTACCTGATGCCCGCGGCGCTGCCCTTCCTCTCGGAAAAGGCGGCCGACAAAGTCTATCCCTACTCTATGCCTCCAGCCTCCCGGGAGTACACCTACACCGCCGACGTCTGCCCCAACGCCCGCGACTTCCTGGAGACCTACGTACGCTGGTCCACGTTCTGCGAGCGCTACGAGCCCGAGCACTGCGAGCTCGCCGCGCAGATCGTTCGAGAGGTCGCCGATAAGAACCGGGCTTGACCGACCAACGATTACCGGTAGGGGCGGGTCTCTGACCCGCCCCTCTCCATTTACACAGGGTTGAGCATCTCATGTCCTCATCGAATCGCTATCGTGAAATCGAGGTTTCAGGATCCCCTCAGGAGATCGGCCGTCAGATCGGCGAGGCAGCTTGTGAGGAGATCCGGGGATTCGCCGACATCGCGCTCGAGCGCGTGAACAAGGGCATTGTCGTTTCCCGCGAGAACGCCCTATCAGCTGCCCGCGGCAGCCTATCCTACGTCGAGTCCTACGCCCCGCATCTGGCGGAAGAGCTGCGAGGCATGTCGGCCGCGTCGGGCGTGAGCCTGGACGACCTCATGCTCCTTCAGGTCCGGAACCAGCTTCGCCCCGATGACGACGCCGGCTGCACCTCCTTCTCCATGTCCGCCCCTGCCTGGGATGGATCCGTCGTCGCCCAGAACTGGGACAACGACTCGGTCCTGAACCCCTTCACCGTGGTTCTCACCCGACGTCCCAGCGGGAAGCCCGCCCTGATGAACGTCACCCAGGCGGGCCTCATCGGCTACATCGGACTCAACAGCGCGGGCATCGGGATGTGCCTGAACACCCTTCCCGCGCCCAGCCGGAAGCTCGGGGTTCCCCACTACTTCACCGTCCGCGCCATCTACGAAACCGGGTCGCTCGAGGAGGCCGTCGAGGCCGTGCGTAGGGCCCATCGGGCCATCCCCGCCAACGTTATCCTGGCAACGCCTCAGGGTCCGGCCGACCTCGAGGTGACGGTTGACGATGTCCACGTCCTCCGAGACACAGACCGGGGGATCGTCACCCACACCAACCACTGTGAGCACCCGGACCTCGTCGCGGTCAACGCCGACTTCGCCGAGCTCATCCAGTCCGGGCCCCGCAAGAGGCGGATCGAGAAGCTGCTATCCGATGCCACGGCGCCCTTGGCCCTGGACGACCTCAAGGCCGCCCTTCAGGACCACGAAGGCCATCCCACCTCCATCTGCCGCCACCCGAACGACCACCCCACCACCGGCTTCTGGACCTCGACCTTCTCGGTCATCATCGAGGCCGACCGCGGCATCATGCACCTGACCCGCGGCAACCCTTGCGAGAACCCCTACGAGACCTACGCACTGAACTGACTCCATCGTCTGACAACTGCCCGCGTCCTTGCGAGCCCCGACCGCAAGGTCGGGCCCGAGTCACCAACGAGGGGCGACGCAACCTCGCGAGTGCATTGAGGAATGCTGTCAGGAAGGACAATGACACAATGACCCACGCACAAACCTCCGCCGCCCTCTCACGCAGGCTCCTGCGCGGCAAGCACGGCGGCACCCTCCTGCAATACTACAAGGACGTGCTCCCTCGCCTTGAGATTCCGAAGACGCCAGAGGAGTGGCAGAAACGGACGGAGCGAATCCGCAGGGACCTCCTGCGGAAGGTCTATCTAAAGGGCCACCGGCCCGGGATCCTCAACGCCCCTCCCAGGGTCCAGTGGCGCGGTACCATCGAGACCGGATCCGGGTATCGCATTCGCAAGCTCCGCTACGAAGGCTATCCCGGCATGTGGATCCCTGCGCTCCTCTACGAGCCCACGGGGATCGAAGGAAGAGTCCCGGCCGTCTTGAATCCCAACGGCCATCACCGTGGCGGCAAGGCCATGGACTACAAGCAGGCCCGTTGCATCAACCTTGCCAAACGTGGCATGCTGGCCCTCAACACCGAGTTCATCGGCATGGGCGAGCTCCAGGGCTCCGCCCTCCACATGCACCAGGCCCACATCGACCTCTGTGGTGTTGCCGGCGTTGGCGTGATGTACCTCGCGATGAAGCGCGGCCTCGATGTCCTCCTGGCACACAGGAACACCGATCCCGAGCGCGTGGCCATGACCGGGCTATCGGGTGGCGGCTGGCAGACGGCGGTCCTGTCGTCCATCGACGAGCGGGTCAGGGCCATCGTGCCCGTGTCCGGCCACTCTCCGCTCTGGCATCGCGCAACGATCCGCCGGCAGGACCACGGCGATCTAGAGCAAACGCCCGTCGACCTCTGCACCGTCGCGGACTACGACACCCTCACCGCCATGTTCGCCCCCCGGCCCTCGCTCTTGATCCACAGCGTCAACGACAGCATCTTCCGCCCGGAGTTCATGCGCCCCTGCCTCTACGTCCCGGCCAGGAAGGTCTACAAGCTCCTCGGCGTGCCGAACCGGATCGGCTTCTACGCCAACGAGGATCCGGGCACGCACAACTACGACCGGGACATCCGCGAACAGCTCTACCGTTTCCTCAAGGAAGCCTGGGACCTGGACATCTCCACCGAGGACATCCCGTGCGACGACGAGATCCTCTCGGAATGGGAGCTCAACGTCGGCCTGCCGCCCGACAACCCCACCTTCCTCTCTATTGCGCGCGACCTGGCGGCCCGGCTTCCCCGCAGGCGGTCATCGGACGGCACGAAAGCCGAAAATCGGAAGCGCTTAGCCAAAGTCCTCCGCCTTCCCCGCCTGTCGTCGGCCAGAGGAGAGCGCGTGGGCAAGCCGCAGACCTCAGCCGGTATGCGGACGACCCATCACGTCGTCGAAGCCGGCCGCTGGCGGATCCCGGTCACCGAATTCCGTAAGGGGAGAAGCGGCGAGACGGTTCTGGTCCTTTCCGACAGCGGCCGCAGATCTCTGTCCCAGGCGGTGCGGAACGCCCTCGGCAACGGCAAACGGGTCTTCGCCGCCGATCTCTTCGCCTTCGGCGAGCAGATCATCGCCGGCGGTGAACGTCACTACTGCTTCATGGAGTGCGTATCCTCCGCGGGAGACCGCCCACTCGGCATCTGTTCCGCGCAGCTGCTTGCCCTCACGAAGTGGATCCGGAGCAGTGCCGGCGTGCGAAAGGTGGACGTCGTTGCCCAGGGACTGTCCACGAGCCTAATCGCGCTCTGTGCAGCCGCGCTACGACCTTCCGGCTTCGGAACGCTCAACATCAACGTCCCCGACAGCCTCCGCAGGCTCATGGATTGGGCAGTGGACGCCGCCCAGGATCCTGTGGTCTTCTGTTTCGGCCTCCTGGAGCAATTCGACATCCAGGACCTTGTCGTCCTTTCCCATCCGGTCGACATCGCCATCGACGGACGCGGTCCGATGCGCTGACTCTGTGCCCGTCTCGGCCACCGGTATCCACGTGATGCGTCCCTGAGTAGAGGATCGCCTTATGTCATTGTCCATCTGCAACTGGAAGTATGGCAAGCGCTGGGTCTACTCCATCACCTACGACGAAGCCCTCATCGAACTCCATGAGTTCGCCGTCCCCATTCACGAGGAGTTCGGACTCCCCGGACACATCGAGGCCGTCGCCGGCCACATCGGCCAGGTGCGCCAGATCGGCAACTCTAGCTACAACGGCTTCCGTCATATGAGCGGTGACGAGATGCGGGATATGGTGGGCCGCGGCTGGGGGGTGGGCAACCACTCGTGGAGCCATCAGAACATTAAGCCCGACATGGTCGACCGCGAGATCGGCGAAGCGAAACAGGCCCTCGAGGAGGCCATCGGCAGTCCCGTAGACCTCTACTGCGCTCCCGGCAACAACAACAATATGTCCGACCACTGCCTCGAGGCCTGCCGCAAGTACGGCTACCTGGGCGCCATGGGCATCACCGATGCTCTCAATCGACCCGGAGAGCAGCTCTTCTGGCTCAACCGCACCGCGCTGCACCACGAGTACAAGGCGCCCTTCTTCAGCGAGTACGATCCCTACCGGAATCTCCGCCACGCGCAGGAGGACCAGGGATGGATCATCGACTACTGCCACTGTCCGCTCGAGGAAGTGGTCGACGCTCAGAAGGACTGCTCTGCGGACCAGCTTCGGCGGCGCTTCGAGGCCGTCCTCTCCGAGGGAGGAGACGACGTCTGGTGTCCGGTTCCCGAGGAGGCGGTTCACTACCACCTCACCCATCGCCACACGACGGCCGAAACCATCGCCGACACAGCGGATGAGAAGCGCTACAGGCTGACACTGAGCGGTCTCCCCGAGGCCGTCACATGCCGGGCCCTCACGCTCGACTCGGAAGTGCCAGCCCCCTGGTGCCGAAATCCCCGGGTGTGGGTCAACGGAGAGCCGCGTCCCGCCCCGCTCGTACGGCCAGGCGTCCTCCGCATCACTGTCGACATCCACGACGGCCTCGAGCTGGCCTATCGGGCAGGCTAGCTGGCCCGTCGAATATCGCACGAGCCCCTATCAGATTCCCATGTCTCAATGTTCACGTTTTTCGCGCCTTTCGTGGTTCCGGTTCTGATGCAATAGCACCAGCACTTGCATTAGCCAATGGAGGATCCTGTGTCGTACAAATCGGCATTCCTCGGTTGCGGTGGCCGTTCCAGGGCCCACGCGACCGCGTATCAGCACGTCCCGCGAGGCCGAATGGTCGCCTGCTGCGATCTCGACGCCAAGCGGCTCCAGTCCTACGGCGAGGCGTTCGAAATCGCAGCACGGTACACCGACCTGGATGAGATGCTAGAGAAGGAGAAGCCCGATCTCGTGCACGTGGTCACCCCACCCACGCTCCGCGTGGACCTGATGACCCGCCTGTCCGACGCCGGTGTGCCCGGCGTGATCGTCGAGAAGCCCATCTGCATCGGATCGGACGACTACAAGGCCCTGCGCAGCCTAGAGGCGGCGTCGAAGACCCGGTTCGTCGTGAATCACCAGTTGCGCCACCACCCCCGTGTGCTGGACCTGTTGGACCATGTTCGGAGAGGGGGCATCGGCGAGGTCCGGTTCCTCGACGCCTCCTGCCTCTATCCCATGTCGGGCCAGGGCATCCACGTTCTCGACTTGCTCTACTCCTTCGCGGGCTATCCCGAGGTCGAGACCGTCTTCGGCGCCTCCTCCGGCTACGATGATCTCAATGGAACCCATCCGAGTCCCAGGACCGCCGAGTCGCTCATCACGTTCACAAACGGGTTGCGCGCGGCGCTACAGGCCGGCGAGGGCGCCCCCATGCACGATCCATCCGCGCCACGCTGGGGGCACAAGCGCCTCAGTGTCTACGGAACCAACGGTTTCGTCCAGTGGTGGATGCAGGGCTGGGAGAAGGCCCTGCCCGACGGCCAGGTCGAGAAGGGCGAGCACGCGTATGCCGACGAGGACGTCCTCGGCCAGGCGGGACTCACCAACGCGGTGCTCGATTGGCTAGAGGTCGACGGTAGGCCCGCGCCCACCAACCTGGCCACCGCACTGGACGAGTGGTTGGTGATTCTGGCGGGGTATGTGAGCACGGTCGAAGCCCGGCCGGTCGACTTCCCCCTGGATCCCCCGGACGGCCTGCTCGAGACATTCAAGTCCTTCGTCGACGTGGAGTAGCCCAGGCGCGCTGCTCTTCCCATCTTCGTCACGATCTTCGTCTTGATCATTGTCGGCCTCAGTCCTCGTCCTGATCTTTGTCCCGATCTTCGTCGACGAGGATCGAGACAAGGATCAAGACAAAGATGATGATGGACGAAGATCGCGACGACGATACCCCATCCTTTTCTACCCATCCGCCCAGCATGCCCTGCCCATCCTGACAATGGGAGATCCCACGCGTGCCTTCTGAACGCCCTAACATCTTGCTCATCCTTGCGGATCAGTACCGCCACGATTGCCTCAGCTGCCTGGACCACCCCGTCGTCCGGACGCCTCACCTCGACGCCCTCGCCGCCGATGGGGTCCTCTTCAGCTCGGCCTACTGCGCCTCGATGGCCTGCGCCCCATCCCGGGCATCCATCATGACCGGTCGCCACCTGAGTGGCCACAATGTGACAAACAACAGCATCGATCTCGATCCCCCGGATAAGCCCGTCCTGGCCCAGCTCCTCCAGCAATCGGGCTACGACACCGCACTGGTGGGGAAGCTACATCTCAAGCCCTTCCATCGCGACTTCGGCTTCCGCCATTTCCTTCGGCACGACGCGCCGTACACCAACTACTACGAGCCCGAGGCTCACGAATCTGCCTACGTCGACTTCCTGAAAGAGACCCAGTTCCGCGACGATCCCGAGCGGCCGGTCCGCGAGTTCACCGCCGACGAGGCCTGCGATGGGACGGACGAGCTGCGCTTCATCCTGGGCACCAACATCGCGGACGAAGCCCATCACGAGACGACTTGGGTCTCCCGGGAGAGCATCCGGTTTCTGGACGAGGAATGGGACAGAGACAGGCCCTTCTTCCTAAACTGCTCATTCTACGGACCCCACCAGCCCTATCTCTGTCCGGGGCCCTGGGAGTCGTTGTACGACCCGGACGACATCCCTCTGCCCGCCGGGTTCGATTTTCCCATCAAGGATAAGCCCATCTTCGCGGGCTCCGGTCTCGCTGAGCGGCGGGACGGCAGAAGGGATTGGGACGAGGCCACCTTCAAGCGTGTTCTCTCCGCATACTACGGCTACGTGTCCATGATCGACCATC
>JASLMQ010000078.1 GCA_030746455.1 Candidatus Latescibacterota bacterium | reverse complement strand
CGGACCTGGTCGTTCCTGCTGGGACTGGGGCAGGAGGTCGCCGGCACGCTGTCTGGCAACTTCAGAGTCTCCGGCACCCACGACCGTCCGGCCCTCAAAGGAACGTGCGATCTCAAGGGTGGGCGCGTATCAGGTGTCGGGTTCGATCGGCTGTCGGGCGAGGTCGACCTTGCTGACGGACAGATCGCCGCGAACCTGGAAGTCCTGCAACGTCCTGGAAGGAGCGCCGCTGTCAAGGGAAGCCTGCCCACGTCCCTTGTTCTGGGCGGCGGCGACTCCCCTTCAGAGAAGCCGGTCGAGTTGTTCCTGGAGTCCCAGGGGCTCGACGTCGGATTCCTCGCCGTGCTGCTGGACGAGGTCCACAGCGCCAGCGGGACGCTGTCCGCTCGGATCAGACTGAATGGGCGCCCGGGGGAGCTCCGTCCCGAAGGCTGGTTCCGCCTCGACCAGGGCAGTGCCCACATCGGGCCTCTCAACAAGACCTTTGCGCCGATCAACGCGCACGTGCGGCTGGCTCCAGATCGGATCGAGGTGGAATCCCTCAGGGTCGGCAGTGCCGAAAATACTCTCAGGCTGGAGGGCGTAGCCACGCTGAGTGGCCCGGCTGTGGGCGAGATCCACGCCCACGTCCGTGCGGGACACTTCGGCGTGATCGATCTTCCCGAGCTGACGGCAATCGCAACGGCCGACGTTTCTCTGGGTGGATCGCTCGAGGACCCGCGGGTCGAGGGAACGGTGCAGCTCGAGCGCGCTGTGGTCCGGCTCTCGGACTACCTGGAAGCACCCCCTGAGACCCAGAGCGTTTGGGAAGGCTCTGCCTTCCTCCGCAGCCTGATGGGGACGGTGCGGGTCTCCGCCTCCAGGAACGTCTGGATCCGTGACAGGGATCTCAACGTCGAAATATCGGGCGATGTGGACCTGGTCAAGACGACAGACGGGATCCGGATCTACGGTTCTCTTGCGAGCCGGCGCGGACGCTACGACTTCCAGAACACCAGCTTCGACATCGATCAGGGCGAGATCCATTTCCGCGGGCAGGCGGAGATCGATCCGGAGCTGTACATCCTTGCGACACAGCGTATTATGCTGGCCAGCGGCGAGCCGGCCACCATCAGCGCAATCGTCGGAGGAACACTCCTCTATCCGCGGATCACGCTGGAGAGCGACACGACACCGCCCCTGTCCGAGGCCGATATGCTATCCTACCTGGTCCTGGGCAGGCCCTCGGAGAACGTGATCGGGGGAGCCCAGGAAAGCGGTTCGGGCAAGCCGGGCATCGAGGGACAGGCCGCTGGCCTGGTCCTGGGAGTGGCCGCGAACCAGCTGAAGCGGCAGATTGGCCGGCAGCTCAACCTCGATCTGGTGGAGATCGACATGGGGGGAGGAGGGGGAACCACGCGGGTGCGCGTGGGGAAGTACATCGGAACCAAGCTATTCGTTAGCTACGCGCAGGACGTTTCCTCGGCCCGCGCGCAGGAGGTCACGGTCGAGTACGAGCTCCTCCCACAGGTCACACTCGAGGCCCAGCAGCGGTCGGGAAGCCAGACACAGATTGACCGGAAGTCGCTCGGGGTGTTCTGGAAGCTCGAATGGTAGGACGCTAATGGGCGTGCACCATGTCGCAAGAATGCCGTATATTACCGCAGCGGAGCAGGATTCCTGGACCACACTCCACTCACTAGGTATGGAGGGAGCATGTCGGAGAAGCGCTACGCCGTCCGTGCTGCCCGATGCGACCACCAGGCATCGGAGGAGGAGATCTACGCCACGCTGCGGAGGATCACCGATCCCCTGGCCCGATCCTGGCAGAAGCTCGAGCAGGCGGAGCGGGTGGTTCTCAAGTTCAATATGATGATGCCACCGGATCGGGTGATCCGGTATGAGGGCCGGCGGCGGGAGCTGGTGGATGATGCCGTTTGCCGGGCCGTTCTCCGCCTCCTGCGTGAGCGGACCTCAGCGGATCTGGTTGCGACCGACGCGACTGCCTACGGGTCCGATCACCTGATGGGGGATGACTTCAACTACGCCTACCTTCTGAGGGAGTTCGACGTCGACTTCGTCGATTCGAACGTCGAGCCGTTCCGGTCCTACGAGGTCCCGGGTGGGGGACTGATGTTCGACCGGTACACCCTGAGCGCCTGCTTCGAAGGGGCGGAGGTTGTCTCGGTATGCAAGATGAAGAACCACGCCTTCATGGGGCTCACGCTCTGCATGAAGAACCTCTTCGGACTGCCGCCTATCACGCCCCCCGCGGGCCGAGTGCGGAGCTACTTCCACCATTTTATCCGGCTGTCCCATGTGCTGCCGGATCTGGGCCTGATCACGAATCCCTGCCTCAACATCATCGATGCGCTCACGGGCCAGTGGGGACGCGAATGGGGCGGCGAGGGCAGGATCTGCGACGCACTGATCGCCGGAGACCAGGTCACGGCCACGGACGCCTGCGGTGCGCACCTGATGGGTCACGACCCGGCCTCGGACTGGCCCACACCGCCGTTTCGGCGGGACCGCAACCACCTGCTGGTGGCGGCACAGCGTGGGTTCGGGACGGTTGACCTGGATGAGATCGATTTCCAGACCGAGGTGGAGGCCCCGCTGGCGGACTTCGACTCCGTCGAAACCGATTCCGCCGAGATGGTTCGGAGCTGGAGGCGCACGACCTGTGAGCAGGCCCTCATCTTCCGAGATCGCCAGGATGCTTATACGGATCGGTATGCCGGCGAATTCATCTTCCTGCAGGACGGTGACGTGGTCTGGAACGGCCCGGATCCATCGTCGTTGGGAAGCCGTCGGGATCTGAGCGGACGCAAGAAGGCCCAGGGTATGTGGCTGAAGCTCGTCGACCCGCAGGAGAAGGAGGGTGAGCAGTTCGAGGTCTATGAATCGCTTCTGCCCGCGCTGGCAGGATAGTGTTGGATGTTGGCCGAGGCCGGTGAAGAGCAAAACCACAGAGCCTGCAGAGAACACAGAGGGTGAGAAGAGCGGGAATCTCCCGGTCGGCTGAAGCGGCAGGTCTGATGCCAGCGTGTCAGGGACGGAACCCTGGCGCGGCCGCACGGCCGTGGACCGGGTCCATTGCCCCGAAGGAGCGCGACAGGCCGGAAACTCTACAAGGTTCTGTTTCGGAATGAATTAAGGGGATCATGGGAAGTGAGTGTCTTCGTTCCGTGGCCGGTGGCATTGTGATTGCAGGGGAGGGATTCCATACGATGGAAGCCGGATTCCACCCACCATGATGCGGTGGACGGGCCACGGTGGCGGAACGGAACGGCCAGGCGTTCACCAGACATCCAACGGAAAGGACAGCACAATGCTGAGGAAGACTGGAATAGCGATGGCCGCTTTCCTTGTGGCCACGGCTCTGTTGACGGGGTTCGCTCTCGCGGAGACCTACAAGATCGACGCCGTTCACTCGTCGGTCCGCTTCGGAATACGGCACATCTTCAGCCGGACGACCGGGTCCTTCACCGACTTCGAAGGCGAAATCGCACACGATCCAGAGGACCCGGGGGCGTCCTCGGTGACCGCGACGATCCTGGTGTCCAGCATCGACACGAACAACGAGCGCCGCGACGGCCACCTGAAGAGCCCGGACTTCTTCGATGTGGTGAAGTATCCGGAGATCACCTTCAACAGCACCGAGGTGAAGGTGGATGGCGACCGTCTGCTGGTTCGGGGGGACCTGACGATGCACGGCGTCACCCAGTCGGTGGTGCTTCCCGTCGACGTCTTGGGTGTGGGCGAGCATCCGATGAGGAAAGCCCCTATCGCCGGCTTTTCCGCGGAGCTCACCATCAAGCGCTCCGACCACGGCGTCAACTCCTGGACCGACGCGGCCGGCGTCTTGGGCGACGAGGTGGCCGTGAGTCTGAACATCGAGGCGGTTGGGGTGAAGAAGGAGGCCGACAAGCCCGAGGAGGCGGACGAGAGCGAGGAGTAATCCCTCCGCGCAACAGGACGACCCAAACGGCCGGCTCGCGTTCTCGAGCCGGCCGTTTTCCTCTTGCCTCCCGAGGCCGTTCCTGGGTATTGTGGAATCACACGTCGTCCACAGCAGTCCGAACGCCTCCCGGGGGGACCATGCGCACACTGAGATTCGCCGTGATCGGGCTCAGGGGAATGGGCCGGCAGCACGTCAAGGAGATCCGTAGCCTGCCGAGCGCAGAGCTGGCTGCCGTGGCGGACACGGATGAAGGCCTCGCGAACACCGTTGGCAAGGAGCAGGGGGCATCCGTCTGGAACGACTACAGGGAGATGATCGATCGCACGTCGCTCGATGCCGTGGTGGTGGCCACGCCCCATCACCTCCACGGGTCTATGGGCCTCGACTGCCTACAGGCGGGGCTGCACACCTTCGTGGAAAAGCCCATCTCGAACACGGTCTCCGAGGCGGACCGTCTTGTGGGTGAGTCCAGGGACCGCGGCCTCAAGCTCGCCGTGGGGCACAACTACCGGACCTTCCCGGGCAACCGCGCCCTCAAGCGCCTGATCGACGACGGCGTCCTGGGAGAGATCAGCCGGGTCTGTTGGATGTGGCTGGAGACCCGGTCTGAATCGTACTACGACCGCGACATCTGGCGGTGCACGTGGGAGCACGCTGGTGGCGGCGTTCTGATGAACCAGACGAGCCACGACATCGACCTGCTCTGCTGGATGCTTGGCGATCCCGTCGAGGTGTCGGCGATGATCAGC
>JASLMQ010000077.1 GCA_030746455.1 Candidatus Latescibacterota bacterium | reverse complement strand
GGCGGCAGGCCTCTTCGGCACGGACGCGATTCTGGTGGTAACGGGTCGAGCGACTCCAGAAGTCTACCAGCTCGACGGCATCACGCGCGCTGTGTCCGGCTTCAAGGAGCTCGGCGAGGTTGCCTCAGACGCTGGCGTGAGGATCGGGGTGGAGACGTGCCCCAGGCTCCAGAAGAACTTGATGACGCCGTACGAATGCCTCGGCTTCCTGGAGGCGGTGGACAACGAGGCGGTGGGGATCTATCTCGACACGGCGAACGTGCTGCACTCGGGATATCCCGAGCACTTCATCCGCGCGCTGGGAAGCCGGATCGTGCGCATCCACTTCAAGGACCTGGCGGAGCGCGAGGATGGCAGCACCCGGCCCACCTACCCCGGGGACGGGATCATCGACTGGGTCCCGGTGATGATCGAGTGCCGGGCGGCAGGCTACGATGCCTGGGCGATCATGGAGTATGGCCCACCTCCTGGCGAGCAGCACTCGTTCGAGCTCACGCAGAAGGCGGCGTCGAGCACGAGGGCGGTCGTCGACGGGGGGGCGTGAGGCGATGGAGCACGTGTTCTCGGTGATCGGACTCAACCACGGCCACATCCACGGCCAGGTGAAGGGGCTGCTGGACACGGGCATGTGGCGGCTCAAACAGGTGTACGCCGAGGAGCCCGATCTGCTGGCGGCGTTTTCGGAGCGGTACCCCGATGCGTTGGCCGCCGATGATGCGGAGCAGATCCTGGCGGACCCGGAGGTGGAGCTCATCGCCTCCGCCTCTATCAACGCGCATCGCGGCCCCCTGGCCGTCCGCGCGCTGGATGCGGGCAAGCATTTCTTCGTCGACAAGCCGTGCGTGACCACGTTCGAGCAGCTCCAGGCCGTCAAGGAGGCCGTGGAACGCTCAGCAAGGCGCTGGTTCGCCTTTTTCGGTGAAATGGTAACCGACGCGGGCGTAGAGTGGGTCCATCGCGAGATGAAGGCGGGGAACCTGGGCGAGCCCGTGCACTTCATGGGCCTGGGGCCCCACAAGCTGCGCATAGATACACGACCGGACTGGTTCTTCGACCGCGATCTCTACGGCGGGATCCTCAACGACATCGCCAGCCACCAGATCGCTCAGTTCATCTACTGGGCCTTGCAGGACCCCGTCCCTCAGTACGCCAGAGTTGGGAATCTCCATCATCCGGAAGTTCCTGATTTTCAGGACTTTGGGGACGCCATGCTTACGGGCACAAACGGGGCCACGGGCTACCTGAGGGTGGACTGGTTCACCCCCAATGGCATGCCGGTCTTCGGCGACATCCGGCAGCAATTGATCACGACAGAGGCCTACGTTGAGCACCGGAAGACGATCGATATCGGTGCGCGCGGGTCCGATTCCCCTCCCCGGCTGATCGTGACCCGGAGCGGCCGAGAGCCCGAGATCGTAGACCTGAAGGCGCAGACGGCGCCGTTCTTCGAGCGCCTGACGGCCGACGTTGAAGAAGGTACTGAAACCTCCATACCTTTCTCATTGTCCTATTCCGCGAGCAAGGCCATTCTGGAGCTGCAGGCCATGGCCGTGCGGCTCGACCCCATCGGCGGATCTGTCGGTCAATAGAGAGACGGACATACAGAGCGAAAGCGTGTGCCCACACGTGACACACGCGGATTCGCACCTCACGAAAGGTGGCTGCCATGTTCGAACGCCTCGAGACAGCGCCTCCGGATCCCATCCTCGGGCTGACGGCGGCGTTCAACGAAGATCCCAATCCGGCCAAGATCAACCTCTCGGTGGGTGTCTACAAGGACGGGGACGGCAAGACGCCGATCTTCGAGTCGGTCAGACGGGCCGAGGAACGCCTGCTCGCATCGGTGGACACCAAGACCTATCTGCCGATCGGCGGAGGGCCGGATTACGCCGCTGCCGTGCAGGGACTTGTCTTCGGCAACGGCCACGAAGTGGTCGAGACCGGGCGAGCGGTCACGGCCCACACGCCGGGGGGAACCGGCGGCCTCCGTCTGGGTGGAGATTTCATCCACAAGCTCTTCCCGGACGCCAGGATCTGGGTGAGTGAGCCCACGTGGGCGAACCATCCCAATGTGTTCAAGCACGCCGGCGTCGCCGTGGAGACCTACCCATACTTCGATCCTGCGACGAACGGATTGGACTTCCAGGCCATGCTCGATGCGCTGAATCAGATACCCGAAGGAGACGTTGTCCTTCTCCACGGGTGTTGCCACAATCCCTCAGGTATCGATCCATCGCTCGAGCAGTGGGCACGAATCGGCGACGCAGCCGAGGTGCGCGGGTGGATGCCCTTCGTGGACTTCGCGTACCAGGGCCTGGGTGACGGCCTGGAGGAGGATCGTCAGGGACTACTCGCGCTTGCGAGGCCCGGCCGCGAGATGATCGTGTCCAGCTCGTTCTCGAAGAACTTCGGCCTCTACAACGAACGGGTCGGGGC
>JASLMQ010000076.1 GCA_030746455.1 Candidatus Latescibacterota bacterium | reverse complement strand
TCTGATCATGGATGGTCGAGAAGAGAAGCCACGAAGGACACGAAGTGTCTGGCCGTGGGCGCAGGCGGTGTTCCTGGAACCCAGATGGGCAAACGCGTGCATCCTGCGCAGCCCGATACGCCCGATCGTCATCACCCTCCTCCTCGCGGGCCTCTGCTCGCCCGTTTGCGCAAAGGACCCTCCACTCCGCATCTCGGAGCCGGTCGATACGGCCATCGCCGATCTCAAGACCTACATCCCGAATCGAATGGCGAGCGCTGGTGTTCCGGGCCTGTCGATCGCGCTGATACGTGAGGGTCGGGTTGTCTGGGCCGAGGGATTCGGGGTGGCCAATCGCTTGACCGGTACACCCGTCACTCGGGAAACGGTATTCGAGGCCGCCTCGATCAGCAAGGTGATCACGGCCTACGCTGCGCTCCGCCTGGTGGATGAGGGAAGTCTATCCCTCGACACGCCCGTCCACACCTACCTTGATGAGCCCTGGCTTCCCCCCTCCGAGTACGCGAATCTCATCACCACGCGTCACCTGTTGTCCCACAGCTCGGGTCTGCTCGACGATCCCCTGCTGAGGAAGAAGACCCTTGTGTCAAAGCCGGGGGCACGATTCCGATACTCGGGAATGGGCTTCCTCTACGCACAGCACGTGGCCGAGCAGCTTGCGGGCGGTTCGCTCGAGGCGCTGGCGCAGGAGCTCGTGTTCCGTCCACTGAGTATGTCCAGCAGCAGCTTCGTGGGGGAGGACGGCGTGATGAGCCACATGGCCAATGGCCATATGTCATACTTGCTCCTTCTCCTGTTCTCCCTCTTCCCCTTCTCGGTCCTCATGGTCGCTTCCTGCGCGGTGGCACTCCCGATCAGCCGGATCACGACCGGACGCTGGAGACCCTCAATACGGCTCATCCTGATTCTGTCGGCCATTTCCCTCGCCATCACCGGCGCAACGCTTTACCTGGCCATCGGCGAGGCGTTCCCGAACCTTCTGGGTGCCAGTGTGCTCTGCGTGCTCGGGTTCGTCGCCGGCGTGATAGTCTCCTGGGTCGCGTTCAGACGGCTTGCCGTCCTCCTGCCGGCTACGTGGCACAGCAGACGCGGCCTATTGGCCCTGCTCCGCTGCGTCTGGATGGCCCTGGCTCTCATCCTCCTGCTCGGGATCGCGGGATATACGGTTGGCCCGGTACCCACGAATGCCTCGATGGACCCGGGTGCGGTGGGGTCGCTGAGGGCCTCCGCGCCCGACCTGGCGACCTTCCTGATCGAGCTGGCCGACCCTCGATACCTCAAACCGGAGATCGCCGCCCAGATCGGGACGGTCCAGATCGAGGACAACGAGAGTTTCTCCTGGGGTCTCGGCATCGGGATTCAGCACAGCGCGCACGGCGATGCACTGTGGCAGAACGCCATCACGCTCGCCTTTCGGGGAATAATGGCGATCTATCCCGAGCACGGCCACGGCGTGGTCGTACTCACCAACAGCGCATCCGGTCTCCCAGTCGCGTACGATGTTGCCGAGCGTGCGTTGGGCGGCAAAGCCGCGTGGAAACACTTCTGAATGGGCAGCGATGGAGGGGCCTCGCAGCAGCAGAGCCAAGTTTGGGCGCGCCCCGGCTCAGACCAGCTTGAAGCCCGTACCTGAGAGGCAGATCGAACGTATGGCAGACAAGCCCAACATCGTCCTGTTCGTCCCGGACTCCTACCGCGGTGACGTCCTGGGACATCAGGGCGACACCGGGGCGGTGACGCCCAACCTGGACGCCCTGGTGGCGCGCGATGCGGTGTCCTACGGGAACGCATTCGCGCAGAACCCCGTTTGCACCCCCAGCCGCTGCTCCTTCATGACCGGCTGGTACCCCCACGTTCACGGGCACCGCTCCATGCGCAACATGCTCAAGGAGCAGGAGCCGAATCTTCTCACGGTACTCCGCCGAGAGGGCTACCACGTCTGGTGGGGCGGGAAGAACGACCTCGTGCGGGTCCGCGAACGCGCGGACTTCCTCCGCTATTGCGACGAGAAGTTCTGGCCAGGGGGGAAGTACTCCGACCACATGGAATACAGGCAGCCCCCTTCCCTTGCACCGGACGATCCCCGCCACGGGGCCTTCTACCGCGGCGTGCTCACCCGCGATGGAGAGGGGAAGCCACACTATGACCAGGACACGGCCTGGGTGCTCGGAGCTTTGGACATGATCCGCAGCCGGTCCGGCGACCAGCCCTTCCTCTGCTACCTGCCGCTCTCGAAGCCGCATCCGGCCTACTGCGCCGAGAAGGACCACTACGATGCCATCGATCCGGATCGGCTGCCACCGCGCATCCCGACTCCGGACCGGGACGCCAATCTGCCCGCTGTGATGGACGCCTTCCGCGAGGAGTACCGCAGCGATGAAATCACGGAGGAGATGTGGCGCGACATCAAGCGGATCTACTACGCGATGTGCTCCAAGGTGGACGAGCTGTTCGGCATGGTGGTCGACGCCCTGGTCGAGCAGGGCCTGTACGACAACACCTGGATCCTCTTCTTCTCCGATCACGGCGACTTCACGGGCGACTACTCCCTGCCGGAGAAGGCACACAGCACCTTGCAGGACTGCCTGGTCCACGTGCCCCTGATCGTGAAGCCTCCCGCCGACGTGCCCTCGAAGAGGGGGAATCGCAAGCTTCTCGCGGAGCTCGTGGACGTCACCGCGACGCTGTACGACCTGCTGGGGGTCGAGCCGGGCTACGCCCACCAGGGCGTTTCGCTTCGGTCTTCGCTTGCGGGGGAGGAGACCGCGATCCACGATGCGGTGTTCGCGGAGGTTGGCGGGAGGGCGAACGAGATCGGGTTTATCAACACCGAAGTTCTGGAGATGCCACCTGACAGCTTCTATGCGCGTCAGGGGCGCGCCGGCATCCCCCACCACGAGGCGGGCTCGCACGCCGTGATGTGCCGGACTCCCGAGCACAAGTACGTCCGGCGGTACTACACGGGGCACCACGAGCTGTTCGACCTGGTGGCCGATCCGGGTGAAACACGCAACGTGTGTAGACATCCGGACTATGCGGATGTGGAGCGCTGGATGGAAACGCGGCTGCTGGATTTCTTCATGCACACGGCCGACGTGCTCCCGCACGAGCCGGACTCCCGCCGGGTCTGATAGCTGGCCCCTGGTACAGAGCTCGACAATTGACCGGGGCCCGGGATCCCCGCCACCCTTGGGCCAGCCTCACGTGCACCTATACCGATTAAAAACAATAATTTGTCCGAGCTACCTGACGTTCGGGCCTTGCATCCTATGCAGCCGGGTGGGTCCACGGCGACGTCGATCTCAACTGGAGGACCGTCTCCCGTCTCATCGAGCTCTCCTACCGGTGCAACCTCTGCCGCCGCCGCGCTCAGAGCTGTCCCGTTGGCGTGGACAACTCCCTGCTCGCGCGCGGCGATCCTCCATGCCCAGGATGCCAAGAAGGTCGGCGTGAAGAAGATCGTTCTGGGCGAGTGCGGCCACTCCCACAAGGCCCTCACCGTGATTGCCGACAAGGTGCTCACCGGGGATCTCAACATCCCCCGCGAGAACTGCGTGACCGTCTTCAGGGACATCGTCCGGTCCGGCAAGGTCAAGTTCGACAAGAGCCGAAACGACTTCCCGATCACGCTGCACGATCCGTGCAACCTCGTCCGGCTGATGGGCGTGGTTACGCCTCAGCGGGAGGTCCTCGATGCCATCGCACCAGAGCGCCGAATCCACCCGATGACGCCCGAAGGGGTGCACAACTACTGCTGGTGCGGCGGCTCGGGCTTCGCCATCATGTCGGGCCACAACTTCGAGAGCTGGCGGCACCGCATGCTGGGGCGCCGCAAGTTCAGGCAGATCCTGACCGCGTTCAAGAACGAGGACTGGGACCAGAAGCACCCCAAGTACGTGTGCGTGCCGTGCAGCAACTGCAAGGGACAGCTGAGGGACATCATCACGTTCTACGATGCCTGGGAGAAGGCCGGCATCTTCTACGGCGGCCTGGTCGAGCTGATGGTCAACGCGATGGTGGGCGCCGAGCCCGGGTACGTGGACTGGGAGTGGCACTAGGCCTCAGAGTCTGGCTGAATCCTGCTCTTGAAGCCCCGGTTCTCCTGGAGAAGCGGGGCTTTCGCATATCCCGCGGCCAGAACACCAAGCCCCGTAGTCAACGGAGGGTCCCATAGACCATGTCACCGCCCGAACTCATCGGAACCCGACG
>JASLMQ010000075.1 GCA_030746455.1 Candidatus Latescibacterota bacterium | reverse complement strand
TGTCAACGGTCACGGGGCACCGCCAGACCCTCTCCACGTTGCAGTGCAACGCGGTCGATGCAACATAAACGTCGTGCCACATTGTCTACGCCACGTCCGTGGCCCGGTGACTGGCCGTCTCCGCTGTCATCGCGACGCCTCCCGGATCTGCTACCGCCGCTCCCACTACCGGGCCTCGATTCGGACCGACAGCTTCCTTACGGCAGGTCCGAACTGACGCGTTCCCCCACCTTCGCTCACAATGCGGAGCACCCGGTCTGCATCCAGGATCTGGACCCCTGCGAGCAGGGATACGCCGCGCTTCCGGAAGACGTCGGGGGCCAGTGGGGCCGACGGCCCCATCACCACCACCTCGCGTGCGCCCTCTGCGCGAACCAGAAGCGGCTCCAGCGTCCGGTTGATGACCGTGGTCGCCGAAACGATCACCACATCGCACCGCGGCAGGAGAACGGGAGCGGCCCAGTCGGGATGGACGTCGTCTTTGCCTTCCATCCGCCTCTCGAAGATGTGCAACGACGCCGCGCGAGACCGGATCCTGTCCACAAGCGGGCCGAATCGGCCGACCATGCCTACCACGTCGTCCGGGCCGATCCGGATCAGCTCTCGTACATCGCCTTCGGTTGACGCCGAAGGGGGCTCGAGCAGGGCGTTGATGGTCGCCACGCCCAGAGCCGCGGGCGCCGCCTTCAGCTCGCGAGCCCACTCCGCCAGATCGAGCGCGGGGAGACCGGCCAGCCGACCGGCCTCCTCGATGGCGGCGTAGCCCTCCACCATCTCTTCGCGGAAGGTCATCGCAATGCCGCACGATCCGTCGTCCAGACGGACCACTGTGTAGGCAAGCCCGACCCGGACGTCGGTCACCCTACGCGCCGATCCCGAACCGGCAACCTGCGCAAGCAGCTCATCCACGACCGAGTCACCCGACTTCCCGACCTCCCCGTTCATCTCGACGTTGTCTCCTTCTTCATGTGATCGACCACGGCTCGCGGTGCAGACTAGCAGAAAAGGCCGTACCTCAGAAGGCACAGCCCTGGCGAGCCGCCAAACGATCGAGAATGCCGGACTGGGGCACTGCTCGCCCTCCTCGGTCCTTCCCCGCACAGGATCGAGATGCCCTGCAGACACAGTCCATTCATTCAGGCATCAACCGCAGCACCAGAAGCGTTACGTCATCGACCGGTGCGGTGGTTCCCCTGAACCGCTCGAGATCCGCCGTCACCGCCTCCAGCAGGGCCTCGGCCCCCTCATCGGCATGGTGCAGGATCTGCTCCTGGAGGCGCCACTCTTCGTAGAAGTCGCCATCCGCGTTCTGAAGGTCGGTCACGCCGTCGCTGTAGAGGACCACCACATCTCCGGGTTCCGCGGAGATCTCGGCCTCGGCATAGCCCCCCGGGGTGCCAGGGGGCAACGATAGTCCCAGAGGCAGCGAGGGCATGTCCAGCGCGGTCACCTTCCGGGCTGTCCGAGAGTAGTGGAGTGGGAAGCTGTGGCCCGCGTTCCCAAGACGCACGGTCCGTGTCTCGACCTCCAGCGTGCCCAGGCAGCAGGTCACGAAGCTGGCCATGTCCAGGTGTCTCAAGAGCTGATCGTGCAGGCCCTTCAGCACCGCTCCCAGCGGTCTCTCGCCCCTGAACTCGTAGAAGAAGATCCCGCTCAGCTGCATCACGCGCACGGCGGCGACCATCGCCTTCCCTGAAACGTCCGCGTTCCCGAAACCGAGGACCTTCTGCTCATCGTCCAACCAGAAGTAGTTGTAGTAGTCCCCACCCACGTGGTTGGCAGGCAGACACCGTCCGGCGATCTCGAGCTGATCTGTCCGAAGCTCCTGGCCGGGCAGCAGTCCCATCTGCATGTCGTGGGCCATGGTGAGCTCGGACTCCAGTTCCTCGATCAGACGGCTCCGGGCCTCCCGCCATCGGCGGTTCCGCTCGAGGGCGTATCCCGTGGACACGACCAGCGCGGCCAGCGAGAACAGGCTTACAGCGATGAACCAGGGCTGTTCCCACACGGGAGCCAGGACGCCGAAGGTCTTCAGGGCGGGTGTGGGGTCCGCGTTGAACTCCCGGTCCATCGCCCGGACCTCGATGCGATGGTCACCGGGCTCGAGATCGCTGATCAGCACCCGATCCTGCTGGGAGAAGGGCGACCATGCCCCATCTCCCAGGCGCCAGGAGTAGAGAAAGGCATCCGCGGGGGTGCGCTTCCACGAGTCCTGGCCGGAGAAGCTCAACAGCACCGGCTGGCCCGGGGCCACACGGCCGGGGACACCGGAAAGGAACGTCTCGGGGGCATCGCTGTCGATGCCATAGCAGGCGAGCCCCCCGTCGGTGGCGAACCAGAATTGGCCGTGGCGATCCTGGCAAACATCCCAGACTCGGCTTCCCGGCAGGCCGCTCATAACGGTATAGCGGGTCCAGGCCCTGCCGTCGGTGTGTATCGCGCCGTCCGCGGTGGATGCCAGCCAGAAGGTACCGCCGTCCGCTTCATAGATCCGCTGGACCTCGTTGAAGGTCGTCCCGATCTCATGTGGCACGGACGCCCACTCCTCATCCTCGTAGCGAGCGACCCCTCCATACAGCGTGCTGACCCAGATGCTGCCTTCACGGGACTCCAGGATCTCGATCACCGGACCTCCCGGCAGCCCGTCGGACTCCGAGTAGCGCTTCCGGGTTCCGTCAGACTCGTGAATGAGTCCGTCCATCAATCCGAACCAGAGCTCGCCGCTCCGCGTCTCCAGCACAGCAGTCACGGGATCTGGATCTTCCTCAGTACCGCCGTCCCGCTCCATCGATTCGTTCGCGGGAGCATCCAGAGGGTGGGCCTCCCACCGCGTGCCGTCAAATCGATACGCCCCATTTCGAGTGCCTGCCCACAGGGACCGGTACCCGGGACAGATCGAGCCGATCGGGTCCTCCAGCCCGTTCTCGGACACCCCGATCTCACGCCACCCACCATCGCCCCGCCGAAGGATCTGCCAGGATGTGGCCATCCACAGCGTGCTGTCCCTCGCCAGAACGAGATCCACGATCCTACCCGGTCGAGTGGCTCGTAGCCTGTGGTTCTCCCGCCAGGAGGTATCCCCAAGACGGTAGATCACGTCCCCGGCCGCCGCCCATAGCTCGCCGTCCGAGTCCCTCGCCAGCTTCGTGCCGCCCGGTGCTTTCGCCCCCCCCCAATCGCTGTGGTAGACCCATCCGGTCATGCCGTAGCGGGCAACACCGCCGCGCGTCCCCACCCACACCGATCCGTCGTGTGCCACGCACAGGGAGGTCACTGCGTTGTTGGGAAGTCCCTCCCGTTCTGTGAATACCTGCATGAGAGGGTATCGGCTGCCGGGAGCGCCCGCCGGACTGAGATGGGCTGCGCCCGCCGGCGTTCCCAGCCAGACAGACCCGTCCCCGGCGGATGCGAGAGCCGATATGCGGTCGGACGGGAGTCCCTGCGAAGTGGTAAAGGCCTGCCATGTTTGCCCGTCGTACAGAAACAGACCGCCTTCGGCGGTCCCGAACCAGAGCAGGCCGTCATCCGTCTGGGTCATGCAGAGGACCACGCTGCGATCCAGAACCGTCACACCTGTGACCATACGCCAACGACCCGTCTTCGGATCCATATGGCTCAGGACCGGCGCCCCCGATCTGCGCCTGCCGCCACGCCTGGGTCCCCGTTCGAAGCCCAGTCCCCTCCCCAATCCGGGTCGCCTCCGGTGGTCATAGGCGACCCAGATTCCACCGTCCTTGTCGCGGAGCGCACACCTCACCCGGTCCGAGGCGAGCCCCTCATCGGTGGTCAGCGCGAGCCATTCACCCTCGACGTGGAACAGAACGCCCTGGTCCGCGGCTACACATACCCGACCACCTTCCACCGGCCAATCGGTGGGCCGCGACGCGTCCAGAGCAGATTCAGCAGACAGCTCCGCAGGTTGCCACCGATTGTCCGCCAGCCGAACCATCCTGCGCGGTACCCCTTCTCGAGGGTCCCCGGCGGAGACCGCCCAGAGCGTTCCGTCCTCGGTTTCGAACAGACTCACGATGGAGTTGCCGGGCAACCCGTCCACCGTGGTGAAGGTCCGCCAGGTGTGGCCGTCGTACCGGGAGATCCCCCCGCCGATGGTGGCGAACCATACCGCCCGATCGCGGGTTTCCACCACGGCCGTGATGATGTTGTGATACAGGCCGTCCTCTTCGCGATAGGCCGTCCACCGCCGCACCTGATCCATCGCGAACGACTCACTGGCGCCCCCCGCGAGCAGCCCGATCAGGATGATGACCCAGAGGGCTCGGATGTTGGGGTTCCCCATGGCTCTACCTCTTCAAAGATAGAGTAGCCGACACGTTCCGCCCACCGCACACGCGTGAAATTCCCGGGCGATGGCATAGAACATTACCTCATTCAAGCCGCTCGATCAAGTACTAGCCAGGGGGGCAGGCCTGTACACCGGAACGGCCCCGATGCCGCTTCCGGAGCCGTGTGAATGGTGCGGGGATTGGGAAGCCGTGCCAAGCCAGCCCACTGTCCAAATTGCTCGACCGTCCGCGCCACGTCCCTGGGCGTGACACCCATCGACCAAGCCGGGTCCCTCAGCGTTGCGTCCGCCGATACCTCGATTCCCTGTTCCTTGAGCTTCGTGATGGCGGGCCCTTGACGTCTTCGTCGAGATCCACAAGTGTGCTGAATGGCGGGGCCTCCCCGAGCGTGCCCACGAGTGGCGCCATATGCTCAATAGAGTGCCGAGGAAAAGGCGCGCCTGTGCGCCTGTGTGACCTCGTGGTCCTCGCCCAGGAAGTGGAACACGGCGATGCAGGCCTTGCGGGCCCCATCGTCGACGACGTCGCGGACCCGACGCTCGAGCATACCGATCCAGGCCACGAGGCCGTCCGAATACCGGCCTTCTGTCATCGCTCGGATGCCGTCGAGATAGGCCTTCCAGTCCTCCGAGTCGTC
>JASLMQ010000074.1 GCA_030746455.1 Candidatus Latescibacterota bacterium | reverse complement strand
TGAGCATACCCGCGCTCCAGACCAGATGGGAGACGCCCACCCCCCGCCCCTCTTCGCCTTCCTTTGCGCCGAGTCGCAGAAGTCCCGGGCCTGCTGCCGACAGCGACCAGTAGGATGCCGCCGCCAGCGTGCCAAAGACGTACAGGCCAACGAGGCTGTTGGGCACAAGGGTCAAACCCACGGCGCTGACAGTGATGCAGACCGTGGCAGTGAGGATTGGGCGCCAGCGACCGATGCGGTCGCACAGCCCGCCGGTGACGACCTGGAATGCGCCGGCGACCGTGAGGCTCACCGCCGTGTAGGTGGTGGCCGAGGTGTTGGTGCCCGAGATGCGGAAAATGAGCAGAGGAAGCAGGAGAGAAGCGGCGCCCCAGTAACAGGCGGGTAGAAGACGGAAGCCGAGAAGCAGGCGGATCTCCCTGCGCCGTAGCAGCGTCAGGTACCCTACTGTGGACCCGGACTCCGAGCGGGCGTCCTCCCCGCGACGGGGTAGGTCGGGAAGGAACAGGATCGAGCCCACCAGGAGACAAACGGCGGCCACACAGGCTATGGCGCCAAGGGCTTGATAGCCCATCGAGTCCGCGATGGGGCCGGCGAACAGGTTGCCGGTCGCAATGCCCAGGGTGGTACCCAGGAGGTACCCCGCTGCGGCCATGCCGAGCACGGAGGCGGGGACGGCGTTCAAGAGGTAGCTCCCTCCCCCGGTGTTGCTGAAGCCGAAGGCGATGCCCAGAACGATGAAGAGCGCGCCCAGAAGAAGAGGGTCGCCGGTGAGGAAGACCGTGCTTGCGATCAGCGGTCCGGATATGCCGACGATGAACATGCGTCGGATGCCGAACGTATCGCAGAGCGCCCCGGCCGGGATCGCGGTGACGCCACCGAGGACCCGGAAGAGGGCGTACGTGGCGCCGGAGAACACGGGAGCCCGGTCGAGCTCGCTCTCGACGTAGACTTGCACGAGGGAATAGAGCGGCGCGGTGATGACGCTGAAGAGGTAGGAGATGACGAGCGCGGCGACGTATCGGCGGTTGAACAGCGCCTTCAGGCTGGTGGACGATGGCGCGGTCTCGGGCATGCGAGGCGTCCAGGGAGATCGGGGTGCGATCGGCCGGGGAGAGGTCTACACTTCCACCTGCGGACCCAAGGTACTGCCGCGGAGCGACCCCGGTCAAGCGGTCTCTCTGCAAGAAGAGCAGCTGCTCGGGTACACCGGTCAGAACCGCACCGCGAACTTGATTACCTGGTCTGGATCCTGCTCGATCCTTCGGAAGACCTCGGGTCCTTCGTCGAGTGTCACCACAGGATCGATCAGCCCCGGAGCCGTGAGCCGGCCCTGGCGCATCATACTGACGATGCAGTCGTAGGCGCGCCGCTCGTCCCACATCGGATAGTCCCTGGGTGGATGGCCCCCCCCACAACCGTGGGGAACGACCAGGCTCAGTCGGTTGTGGTGCCACTCACGGCCCAGCCAGAGCCCCTCGGCCTCCCCCTGGTAGAAGCCGGCCGAGCAGACCGTACCCCCCACCCTGACGGATCGGATCGCGGTCTGGAGGGCGGAATACGCCCCGGACAGCTCGATGGCCACGTCTACGCCCGGACCACCCGTCAGCTCGTGGATCGTCCGCGCCACATCCCCCTCCCCCGGGTCGAGCACGTGATCGGCACCGTGCCGACGCGCCCATTCTCGCCGGCGCGAGAAGGGATCCACACCCACAAGCAGTTCTGCGCCGGCTTGAGCCGCCATGCGAACGGCCAGAAGCCCGAGGGCCCCCAGGCCAATCACGGCAACCCGGTCACCGAACCGCACCTGGGATTCGCGGATGCAGTGGAACGCCACATATGCGGGCTCCACGCACAGCGCCAGGTGGGGGTCCAGATCACCCAGCTCCCAGAGCCGGTCCTGTCCACAGACGTTGATCTCACGCACATCCATCAGGCCGAACACCCGGTCGCCGGACTTCCAGCGTCCGACCTCCGTCCCCACCTCGGTCACGACACCGACACCGGTCGTGCCCGTTCCCCGGGGAAACGGACGTCCCGATCCCGAAGCCTCTGCGCCGGCCTCCACGAACAAACGCATGTCCTGGTCGAACGCCTGGCCGCGGAAGTTCAGCCCATCGAACCCGGCCAGAGTCGTCCCGTGCTTGCCGGACGCGATCTCCGTCTCGACCATGACCTGACGTGGGCCCGGCGAGGGAAGGTCGTAGTCGACAACCTCCACGCGATAGGGACGGGTAATAGCCAATCGGCGGGGCATCGCATCATCCTCCATCGTCAAGTGGCTCAACGAGAAGCGAGATCAACCCAACACGGCAAGTTGTCGCGCCAACCGGGTATTCCGACCTCTCCCTTACCTGGGATAGTTGAAAGAAGAAGCCCCGCCAGATGATCACCTCGCGGGGTAATAGAACCAATAGCTCAGATGGCGGAGGTAGCTGCTCCCATTCCGGCACGATTGGCCGTCAGTTACCAGCTGTCAACAGAGCTTGCTCCGCCACTTCGGGCAGCTCTATGGGCACGAACATCGAGGACGGATACAGGTACCCGTCAGGCTCCGACCTATCCTCGTCCACGACACGGAGCATCCCCTGAGACTCCCCTTGGGCATCGGCCAGCCTGCGATACACCTTCCCCACAATCAGGCTTGCGGGATTGCTTTCGTTATTGATGCAGATTACGAAACTGCTCATTGCAGAATCCTCTTGATCTTCAAATCCCTACGACCTACACCATGAGCCTCGAACCAGTGGATCTCGGCAGTGCAGATGGCATTTCCTGCCAGTCGAACAGTTGCCACCCCCTTCATTTTCCGCCAACGAGTACCGCCGTAGGCTCGGGTCAGATAGCGCCGAATATGGACGCCCCTTCCTGAGGCGATTGTCTCGATGTCCCTGATCTCGCCGATGATCTCGAAAGCTTCCATCGTCGGTTACCAAAAAAGTACCATGGTTGGTCCCCACAAACAAGGCAATTGTATGAGAATGATTCAGAACTACCCCTTCTGCCAGGGAACCGGACCGGCTTCCTGAACCTGCGCCTGCATCAGCCGACAGAGATCCTCCATCTGTGGATGGTCTGCCCCTGAGAGATCTCGTTGCTCCTGTGGGTCTGCGCCCATGTCATAGAGCTCCAGCGGCAAGAAGGCATCGTTGTGCAGGAGCTTGAGGTCGCCGCGACGCACCGCGTGGTAGGCCTGCCCGAAGTACCGATTCCCCCGCGACGCGCCCCCCTCTCGCCGGACCCAGTAACAAGTGCGGTCGCTGAGGTCGACGGGAGAGCCCTCCAGGAAGGACAGGATCGAGCGCCCCTCGATCGGGTGGCTCACAGGAACGCTGCCGGCCTCACAGGCCGTCGGGAACCAGTCCATCAGCATCGCGACCTCGTCCGTCACCTGTCCGGACGGAATGCGGCCGGGCCACATCGCGCAGCAGGGGACCCGAATGCCTCCTTCGTACATATCCTGCTTGGCCCCCCGCCAGGGACCATTGCAGGCCCCCGCGTCGAGCTGCCCCCCGTTATCCGATGCGTAGACCACCAGCGTATCCAACGCGATCCCCGCTTGCTCGATCGCATCGAGCACCCGTCCGATCCCATCGTCCATGTGCTCCACCAGCGCGATGTAACGTGCCCGTTGCTCGTCGACCTTCGGCTCCCGACGTCGCACCCGCTCTACCCATTCCTCAGGAGGTTGGATGGGCGTGTGCGGTGCGTTGTAGGCCAGGCAGAGGAAGAACGGGGCCTCCTCGGTGGCACGCTCCCGGATCGTCTCCACCGCCCACTCCGTGAAGAGCTCCGTGGCGTGACCCTCGGGATCGATCGTCTCGACGTCGTCCCGCATGTAGTTGTGCCCGTGGCGCCGATGAGTGAGGTAGTCGTCCATCATGTCCCCGAGGAAACCCCGGAATCGGTCGAACCCTCTTTCACACGGGTGGTTCTCCTCCTCCAGCCCGAGGTGCCACTTCCCCACGAGGGTCGTGTGATAGCCCCCTTCGCGTAACTTCTGCGGTAAGGTGATGGCTTCGGGGTCGAAGTATCCCCAGCTGTTCTCGGCGTGGGTGCGAATCACGCCGGAAACCCCGACCAGATCGGGGTAGCGGCCCGTCATCAGGGCCGCGCGGCTTGGCGAGCAGACCGGGGAGTTGGCGTAGAACTGCGTGAATCGGATCCCGGCCTCGGCAATTCGATCGATATGAGGGGTCTGGATGTTCGGGCCCCCATAGGCCGATGAATCGCCGTATCCGTGATCATCCGAAAGGATGATGATGATATTGGGTCGATCGCTAACCTGTGCCATCGCCCCCCCTCTACCGGCCCTCGGAGTTCACGGCCTGGATCGCAGCGATGATGTAGCCGAACAC
>JASLMQ010000073.1 GCA_030746455.1 Candidatus Latescibacterota bacterium | reverse complement strand
ACGGATCGCGAATCGGAGACCATGCGGGCTTCGAGGTCCTGGATCGGGCCCTTGAGCTGGGCGTATTCCACTGGGACACGGCCTGCTCCTACAACCTGGGATCGGGTAACTGCGAGCGGCTGATGGGACGCTACTTCTCCTCACGCGACCGTTCGGTGAGGGAGCAGGTGGTTCTCGCGACGAAGATCCACAATCCGGTTCGAGACGAGCACCAGATGGAGGCCGAGTTCACGCCGAATCAGCGAGGGACCTCGCGGGCCTACATCCGGTTCGCGGTGGACAAGTGCCTGGAGCGTCTGCAAACGGACCACATCGATCTGCTCTACATTCACCAGGACGGTGTCGAAGAAGACGGCGAGTACCGCGTGCCCCTGGAGGAAACGTGGGGCGCTTTCGACGATGTCATCTCCCAGGGCAAGGTGCACTACGTGGCCGTCTCCAACCATTCGGCAGAGAAGATGGGGAACGCCGTCGAGACGATGGCGAAGGTGGGGAAGGACGGCTCCCGCAATATCACGGCGATCCAGAATCGGTACAACCTCCTGGAGCGTGATGCGGTCGCATGCGAGGAGGGCGGTAAGGAGGCGGATCTCATGAAGGCCGTGGAGAAGGCCGGCGTCGGCCTGATCCCGTTCTATCCTCTTGCCAGCGGCATGCTCACGGGACGCTACCGGAAGGACAGCCTCGACTCGGCAAGCGGACGTATCATCGACGACGGCACGCAGGACGAGTTCCTCACCGAGGCCAACCTGAATGCCGTGGAGGGGCTGATCAAGGTCGCAGAGGGCAAGGGGATGTCGCTGGCACAGTTGGCTATCGCCTGGATGCTTCAGAATCCCCTGATTCCCTCCGTGATCGCGGGGGTCACGAAGATGGAGCAGCTCGAGGACAACGTGAAGGCCGCGCAGGTCGAGCTGTCTGAGGACGATCTCGATCAAATTGACGAAATCCTGAAGGACGCGCAGGGATCCTAGTCATCTGGAGTCCGACTGGAGACGGCAGGCGGCGGACGCGACACCGCCTGCCGTTTGCCGTTCCCGATGGAGGCGTGCCATGGGTGAGCGAAGTGCCGATGTCGTCATCATCGGCGGGGGCATCGGCGGATGTGCGGCGGCACTGGCTGCCGCAAGGTGCGGCAAGACGGTGGTGATGACCGAGGAGACCGACTGGGTTGGGGGACAGCTGACCCAGCAGGCGGTGCCTCCTGACGAGCACCGGTGGATCGAGTCCTTCGGGGCAACCCGAACCTATCGGACCTACCGGGAAGGGGTTCGAGCGTACTACCGACGGCACTATCCACTCACCGCTGCGGCGCGGAGCCGGTGGAATCTCAATCCAGGCAACGGATGGGTGTCGAGGCTCTGCCACGAACCCCGCGTCTCCCTCGCCGTGCTCGAAGGCATGCTGGCGTCGTACCGGAGCACCGGTCAGGTCGAAGTGCTGCTGCACAGCGGTGCGGTCTCCGCAGCCACGGACGGCGACTTGGTGAGGTCGGTGACGGTGCGCCACCTCCTCAGTGGGCACGAGACGGTGCTGGTGGCTCCCTACTTCCTGGACGCGACGGAGCTGGGTGATCTGCTGCCGTTGACGGGGACCGAGTACGTGACGGGATTCGAGTCGCAGGCCGAGACCGGAGAGCCTCACGCGCCCTCGGAGGCGCAGCCGGAGAACATGCAGTCGTTCACCTGCTGCTTTGCCGTGGACCACGTCCCTGGGGAGGACCACACGATCGAGAAGCCCGCGACCTACGGCTTCTGGCGGGATTACGTGCCGGAGCTGACACCGGCCTGGCCCGGGCGGCTTCTGGATTGGGCCTATTCGCATCCTCCCACGCTCGAGCCGATCACGCTCGACATCGACCCTGAAGGAGACGGGGGACGCGATTTCTGGGTCTATCGGCGGATCATCCACCGACGCAACTTCGAGGCGGGGGCCTACGCCAGCGATATCTGCCTGGTGAATTGGCCCCAGATCGACTACTGGCTGGGCAACCTATGTGAGGTCGAGGCGTGCGAGGCGGCAGAACACCTGGCGAGAGCCAAGCAGCTCAGCCTGTCCATGCTGTACTGGATGCAGACCGAGGCGCCGCGGCCGGACGGCGGCACCGGATGGCCCGGACTGCGGCTGCGGCGCGACATCGTGGGCACGGAGGACGGCCTGGCGAAGTATCCCTACATCCGGGAGTCGCGTCGGATCCGAGCGGAGTTCACGGTAACGGAACGGCACGTCGGCACCGATGCCCGAATGGCGGTGACGGACGAGAGCCGAGACGCGGTGCGAGCCGAAGCCTTCCCGGACTCGGTGGGGGTGGGGTACTATGGGCTCGACCTGCACCCGAGCAGCGGGGGAGACAACTACATCGACATCGGTTGTCTGCCGTTTCAGATCCCGTTGGGTACGTTGATTCACCAACGCGTCGAGAACCTGCTGCCGGCGTGCAAGAATCTGGGGGTGACGCACATCGCCAACGGCTGCTACCGGCTCCATCCGGTGGAATGGAACATTGGCGAATCGGCCGGCGCACTTGCGGCGTTCTGCCTCGATCGAAAGGCCAGACCCAGGCAAGTCCGGAACGACGAGAAGCTGCTCGGAGAATTCCAGAGCTGGATCATGGACCAAGGCGTGGAGATCGAGTGGCCGAGCGTCGGAGCAAGATGAAGACAGATAAAGCATTGTAAATTAGGAAATTGAAAATTGGGGTGCGGAGCTTGGGAGGAGAGACCTGGGCTGGGCAGGTGAAGCGAACTGAGGGGATGGTCCGAGTCCCATCTGGACCCGGAGGAAGACGAGGGGTAGAGCCATGACAACAGCGATTGGGTTCTTGCACCCGGGTGCAATGGGCGTGTCACTTGCCGCATCGGCGAAGAACACGGGGCACAGGGTGCTGTGGGCCTCGGAGGGACGGAGCGACCAGACGCGGAAGCGCGCCGAAGACAACGGCCTCGTGGACATCGGGAGCCTGGCCTCGATGTGTGCCGAGGCGGAAGCAATCGTCTGCGTGTGCCCGCCCCATGCGGCCGAGGAGGTGGCGCGTGCGGTTGCCACACAGGGCTTTAAGGGGGGATACCTCGATGCCAACGCGATTGCACCCGAGAGAGCGATCCGGATCGGCGAGACCGTGACCGAAGGCGGTGCGACGTTTGTGGACGGCGGGATTGTCGGCGGCCCGGCGTGGGAACCCGGGAAGACGTGGCTCTATCTATCGGGCGAGGGCGCGGAAGAGGCCGTGGCCTGGTTCTCGGCAGGCCCTCTGGAGACGTCCGTCATCGGGGAGTCATCCTGCAAGGCGTCTGCGCTGAAGATGTGCTACGCGGCCAACACGAAGGGCACGTCGGCCCTGACGTGCGCCGTCCTCGGCGCGGCCGAGGGCCTGGGAGTCCGGCAGGAGCTGGAGGCGCAATGGTCGCGGGAGGGATCGGACCGCGTGGAGAAGGCACAGGGCACGGTTCGGTCGGTGACCGCGAAGGCATGGCGGTTCGAGGGCGAGATGGGCGAGATCGCGGCGACGTTCGAGTCAGCGGGAATTCCGGGGGGATTCCACCGCGCGGCGGGTGAGGTCTACCGGCGGATCTCGGGATTCAAGGACGTGGAGGGTAAGCCAGCGCTGGAGGAGGTGCTGAAGGCACTGCTACAGCGAGGGTGATCAGTTTTCGCTACGAAGGACGCGAGAAGCACGAAGGGGAGGGGAGCAGATAGGGCGGAGGTCGGATGGAGTTCTATGGCCTGGACTCTCGATCAGCCTCTCAGCCGCCGCCACCAATGTCTGTCATCCCGGCCAAGCCTGTCCCGGCGTGCTTCAAGCCGGGAAGCCGGGAACCAGTGCCCTTCAGCAATCAGCCATTGGGGCACGGAAGTGACATCTCAGCCAAGTGGCCTCTGGAGCGGTTCCGCCGCTCAACCGATCTGCGATCGAGCGGTGGATCCCGGGTTTCCGGCTGCGGCCTACTTCCTGCTGTGGTGGCAATCCTCCAACGCACCGGGACAGGCAGGCCCGGGATGACAACCGTTGCTTGCTCCGGTAGCCTTGCTTGGGAAATCGCACTCAGGGTCTTGCTCGTCCCTCCGATCGGGCCTCTGTTCTTCGATGGAGGTCTTCGCGCAACCTTTGGTTGCGGCCGCCAGGCCGCGTTGTGATCTGTGGTTGTGCTTTCCATCGATCAACCCATCCCCATCTCGCAGACGATCTCGAATTGCCGTTTGGTAACCGGCTGGATGGAGAGGCGCTGCCCCCTCTGGACGACCTTCATCAGTCTAAGCCGGGGGGTCGCCTTGAGGCCGGCCAGAGTGACATAGGTTCTGAAGGCCTTCTTCCATTGGATATCGACGGAGTACCAGCGCGGATCATCGACGGTGGCCTTGGGGTCATGGTAACGGCTCCGGGGATCCAGGGCCGAGGGATCGGGATATCCCGCACGGACGATCTCCGCAAGGCCCGGGATTCCGGGCTCGTCGCAGTTGGACTGGTAGAACAGCACGGGATCGCCCACCTGCATCCGGTCGCGGATGAAGTTGCGGGCCTGGTAGTTGCGGACGCCGTGCCACTTCCCGATGCGGTTGGGACGGTCGTTCTTGAGCTCGTCGAAGGAGCATTCGGCGAGCTCACATTTCATTAGCCAGGACTTCGTAGGCATTGTGTCTCCACTTGGGGCCAAGCAATCGTGGTCTCCTGGTACACATGGCAAGTGGTTCCGGAATCCCGGCAGAAGGCAGAGGGCAGAGGGCAAACGGAGCTGCTCGCGCCCGGGTCTTGCCGTGCCAAATCCTAAGTACTGGTTGCGGGCCTACGGCGCGACCTACGCGCCGGTCTGTCATCCCTGGCCATTTCGTTGAGCATCTTGGGCCAGGCGTCGTCCGCGTAGAACCGGTGGCCCTCCTGTCCGATGACGAGGTGGCATCGGTCTTCCGCCCCTGCGGCGGCGTAGATCGTCTTCAGATGCTGGAAGGCCTTGACCACGTGGTCCACCGGGAAGATGGCGTCGTCTTTCCCGGCCACACAGACCACGGGCCTGGGCGCGAACAGACCCAGGACGTCGGGCATCTCGGCGTACTTGAGCAGGCCCGGAACGTAGTTGTCGGCGCAGTGGTAGATGGACATCACCGATCCCTCAAACGTGCAGAAGTAGCACGAGGGCATGGCGTAGCGGATCCGGGGAAGCAGGGCCGAAGAGAACAGGCTGATGGTGCCCCCGCCGGAGTTGCCCATCACGCCGATGCGGCGCATGTCGGCGTCGCCGCGCGACTCGAGATAGTCGATCCCCCTGTCGACGTCGTAGACTCGCTCGCCCACGAGCGTCCGTCCCAGCATGAGGGCGTGCATGGTGGCGTCGTGGCAGCCGTGATTGGAGATGCGCTCCTGCACCTGCTCGCGACGCTCGCCGAAGGACCGTT
>JASLMQ010000072.1 GCA_030746455.1 Candidatus Latescibacterota bacterium | reverse complement strand
GTCACGGGAGAACCCGAAGGTCATCTGGGTGAGGTCGTTGGTGCCGAAGCTGAAGAACTCCGCCGTTTCGGAGATCTGATCGGCCACCAGCGCGGCCCTGGGCACCTCGATCATCGTGCCCACCAGGTAGTCGAAGCGGGTCTTCCTCTGGGCCATCACCTCCGCTGCGATATCGTCGACCATCTGGCGGAGGTCCGTGAACTCGCGAACACTCCCCACCAGAGGAATCATCACCTCGGGGATCGCCCGGATACGCCGCTTGCGCACGTTCGCAACGGCCTCGAAGATGGCCCTGGCCTGCATCTCGTAGATCTCGGGGTACGTGATCCCCAGCCGGCAGCCCCGGTGCCCGAGCATCGGGTTGAACTCGTGCAGTGAGTCCACCTTGTCGCGGATCGTCTTCACCGAGACCTTCATCTGCTGGGCCATCTCCTGCTGCTGCTCCCTCTCGTGGGGCAGGAACTCGTGGAGCGGCGGATCCAGCAGCCTGATGGTGACCGGCAGGCCGTTCATGGCCTTGAAGATCCCCTCGAAGTCTCTCCGCTGAATCGGCAGGAGCTTGGCCAGGGCCTTCCGACGCCCGGCCTCGTCATCGGCGAGTATCATCTCGCGAACGGCCAGGATGCGGTCGCCCTCGAAGAACATGTGCTCGGTTCGGCACAGGCCGATCCCCTCGGCCCCGAACTTCCGAGCGACAGCCGAATCGTGCGGTGTGTCCGCGTTGGTGCGGACGTTGAGCTTCCGAATCTGGTCGGCCCACTTCATCACGGTGGTGAAGTTGCCCGACAGCTTCGGCTCCTGGGTGGCCACCTGTCCGAGCATCACCTCGCCGGAGGTGCCGTCCAGTGAGACCCAGTCTCCGGCTTTGACCACGGTACCGTCGACGGAGAAGATGTCCTTCTTGTAGTCGATCGCCAGGGCGCCACAACCTGCGACACAGCACTTTCCCATGCCCCTTGCGACCACGGCCGCGTGGCTGGTCATTCCACCCCTCGCCGTGAGGATCCCCTTCGCGGCGTTCATGCCCCCGATGTCCTCGGGGGACGTCTCAAGGCGGACCAGAATCACGTCCTCACCCTTCTCCGCCTGGGCCTCAGCCTCCTCGGCATTGAAGACGACCTTGCCGGTTGCCGCACCGGGAGACGCGGGGAGGCCCTTGGCGAGCACATTGCGCTCCGCCCTGGGGTCGAAGGTGGGATGGAGGAGCTGGTCGAGCTGATCGGGATCGATGCGGCTGACCGCCTCCTGCTTGGTGATCAAGCGCTCCTTGACCATGTCCACCGCGATCTTGAGGGACGCGGCGGCGGTCCGCTTTCCCGTCCGTGTCTGGAGCATCCAGAGCCGCTTCTCCTGGACGGTGAACTCGATGTCCTGCATATCGCGGTAATGCTTTTCGAGCTTCTTGTAGATTCCCTCGAGCGTCTTGTAGGCCTGGGGCAGGCTCCTCGCCATCTTTACGACGGGCTGGGGGGTACGAATGCCTGCGACGACATCCTCGCCCTGGGCGTTCACGAGATACTCGCCATAAAACTTCCTCTCGCCCGTGGAGGGGTTACGCGTGAAGGCCACGCCGGTGGCGCAGTCGTTGCCCATATTGCCATAGACCATGGCCTGCACGTTCACCGCGGTGCCCCAGTCATCGGGAATGCCGTGGATCTTCCGGTAGGTGACGGCCCTCGCGCCGTCCCAGGACCCGAAGACCGCGCCGATGCCTCCCCAGAGCTGCTGCATCGGATCCTCGGGGAAGGTCTTGCTCGTGCGCTTCTTGACGATCTTCTTGAATGTGCCGACGAGCTCCTTGAGATCCTCCGCGGTGAGATCGAGGTCCAGATGGACTCCCCTGCGTTCCTTGATCTCCTCGATGGCGGCCTCGAACGGGTCGATCTCCCTCTCCTCGGGACGGACCCCCATCACCACGTCGCCGTAGGTCTGGACGAACCGCCGGTAGGCGTCGTACACGAACCGCTCGTTATTCGACCTCTCTATGAGGCCTGCGGCGATCTCGTCGTTGAGACCGAGGTTGAGAATGGTCTCCATCATCCCTGGCATGGAGACGCGTGCTCCCGAGCGGACCGAGACGAGCAGCGGGTTCCCAGGGTCCCCGAACTTCCCACCCATCACCTTCTCGATCTTTCGCACGTTGTCCATGACCTGGCGTTCCAGATCGGCGGGGTAGCGTCTGCCGTGCTCGTAGTAGTATGTGCAGACCTCGGTGGTGATGGTGAAGCCGGCGGGGACAGGGATGCCGATGCCGGACATCTCGGCAAGGTTGGCTCCCTTGCCGCCCAGCAGATTCTTCATCTCCCCGGCGCCGTCCGCCTTGCCGTCACCGAAGAAGTAGACGTACTTGGTCTTGCGGGCGGCCTTCTTTGCAGCCTTCTTTGCTTTGGCCATTTCCGATACTCCATAGTAGTGAAGTTATGCCGTAAGCTCTCCAACTCGATCGATCCCATCGCAGAAGAGCGGGAGCGATCCCAGGACAGGAGACAGTCACGTGGCTCTCCCAGTAGCCGGGATCGTTCTGTAAGGAACAACTGGGTGATCTTAAGGGCAAGGGAACAACGATGATCGCCGGGGATCAAGGCGTGGAACCCGCGGGCGTGGTCGATCCCGGCTGTGTCGCGCTCTGCCGTGCGGTGTCCGGCTCGGCCGTCGATCGCTCCTGCCTATCCCCGAGACGGCTGGCCTGTACAACGTGCCGATCCTCGATTCCCAGGAAGATCTTGAGGATGGAACGTCTCCCCACGATGATCCGGAGGTCCGCGGTGGATCCGTTCTTGAGAGGTATAGGGGTATCGCTGATCGTGATCTCCATCTCGAAGGTCCGCGTGCCCCCACCGTGCACCGCGTAGCCGAAGAACTTCGAGATCTCGCCGTGGGCGATGAACTCCTCTCGGTCGCTGAACAGGTTGCTGAGGATTTCCACGGGTTGTCCGAGACGGATCTTCCAGGCATTGGTCTCCGGAACCCAGGCGTCGATGATCTGTCCCTCGCTGCTCCCGGCGATGATCATGATGATGCTTCCCATGCTGGCGAGCATACCGGGATGGAGGTCCTGACGGACCACGATGCCATCGGCGGGCGAGCGGATGG
>JASLMQ010000071.1 GCA_030746455.1 Candidatus Latescibacterota bacterium | reverse complement strand
ATGCCGAGATGGGGGTCGAGACGGGCGAGGAGGATCAGGAGAAGCGGGTGCATCTCCACCCCCACGAGGGGGCCGCCGAGCGGCCGGAGCTCACGATGGTTCACGACTCGGCGAAGATCCAGCGGGCCGTGGCCAACCTGGTGAAGAACGCGCTCGAACACGACCCGGGGGACGTGACGGTCCGGGTTGTCGACGCACCCGGGCTCGCCGCGGTGTCGGTCCACAACTGGGGAGCGCCCATCCCGGAGGACCGGCTCAGCACGATCTTCGAGAAATTCAACACGACGAAGCGCGAAAAGAAGGGAACGGGCCTGGGAACGACGATCGCAAAGCTCTTCGTCGAGGCCCACGATGGACGCATACGGGCAGATTCGTCGGAGGAGGAGGGTACCACCTTCACCATCACGCTCCCTAAGGTCGAGATGCCCACGGAGCAGGAATCTGAGGCCGGACGATGAAGGCAGGATATAGAGGGCTGGCGAGGGGGGTTCTGCTGGGGGTGATGTTGGGATCTCTCGTTGCGCTGACGACTCCCGCTTGGGCGGAGGAGGGGCAGCCGACCTACCCGGAATCCGCAGGGGAGGTCCGGCCGATCCTGATCGGATCGACGGTGCCGGCCGTCGAGCTTCGTACGACTGCGGGTGAGACCTTCGATCTGAGGGCTGACCTGGAGGGCTCACCGGCCGTACTGGTCTTCTACAGGGGGGGCTGGTGACCGGTCTGCATCCGGCAGTTGGTCCAACTGCAAGCCGTCGTTCCTCAGCTCACAGAGATGGGCTTCCGTGTTCTGGGCATCAGCCCGGATCCCCCGGCAAAGGCACTGGAGACCGCGAACGCGCATCCGCTGGACATCCCACTGCTTTCCGACAGCCAGATGACTGCGTGCAGTGCCTTCGGCCTCGCCTTCCAGAGGCCGGGCCGATCGCCCCTGCCCGTTCCTGCGGTCTACGTTACGGGCGCGGACGGGGCTGTCCGGTTCCAGTACGTCAACCCGAACTACCGGGTCCGTCTGGATCCCGATGTGCTGATCGCGGCTGCCAGGGCCGCTCTGGGTGGATCGGGGAAGAAGCGCTGAGTCAGGGAAGGTATTCGAACAGCTCGCCGGGCGAACAGTCCAGGGCCTCGCAGAGCGTATCGATGGTGTCCAGGTCGATGCGCTTGGCCCGGTTGTTGTAGATGCCCGACACCGTGTTGGGCTGGAGACCTGTTCGCCTCGCGACTTCGGAGATCTTGTACGGCCTACCGGGGCCTTTTTCGGCCATCAGGATGTGGAGTCTGAACCTGACCATCGGTTACTCCTGCGCGCCTGTCGCCCTGAGGAGGTCCACGACCTCGGCGTGACCCTTCTGTTCGGCCATCGCAAGCGCTGACTTCCCGCTGTTGGACGAGGCATCGAAGTTGGCGCCGGATTCGAGCAGCACACGGACCACGTCCGCATTGCCCTGCCGGGCGGCGTTCATCAGGGGGGTGACACCTTGGTTGTCCTTTGCGTTGACGTCGCCGCCCGCCGCGAGTAGCAGCCTCACATTGGCGGTGTCCTTTGCCGCCGCCGCGCCGATGAGCGCCGTTGTACCGTAGTGATCGCTCGCATTCACCTTCGCTCCCGCCTCCAGAAGAAGCCCCACCAGGTCCGCACAGCACCTCCAGGCCGCGATCATCAGAGGGGTTTCGCCGCTTCCACTTTTCACGTTCGGGTTCGCGCCGGCATTCAGCAGCGGTTCGACCAGGTCCGCGCGTCCCTTCCAGGCGGCCACGGTGAGCGGACAGTCGCCGCTCTTCGTTCGCGCGGCCACGTCCGCCCCGGCGCCTAGAAGGGCGTTCACGGCAGGGACGCTGCCCCTGCGTGTAGCGGTCAGGAGGGGCGTTTCTCCCTTCTTGTTTCGGGCGTTCGGATCGGCCCCCGCTTCGAGCAAAGGTTTCACCACCGCTCCGGCACTCAGCACAAGGGGCGTGGATCCGTCCTTCCTCTTGGCGTTTACCTTTGCGCCCGCCTCGATCAGATCTTCCACGACCGTCCGGAAGCCACCGCGCGCAGCAAGCATCAACGCCGTAGTCTTGTCCCGTGCCTTTGCATTCACCTTGGCCCTGTGCTCAACCAGGAGCTGGACGATTGGTGCCTGTCCCTTGTCCGCGGCCAGCATGAGAACCGTCCTCTTGGTCTCGGGGTCGATCCGGGTGTTCGGCTTTGCGCCCGCCTCCAGCAGGGCCTTCACCTTCTCCTCGCTGCCGGACTTGACGGCATCAACCAGGTCTGTGGCCAGGTCCTGGGCCAAGACGGTCCACGGCAGGGCCAGGAGGCCGATCCATATTACGGCACGGTTCACCTGCATGTACAGTCTCCTGAAAATCATCTGTGTTGCCCCAACGGGTCGGTCGCGGCCGACCCGGCGGTGTTCATGATGGGATACGCCATCTGCGATGTCAAGGGGAAAGCAGGGGTCGCGCCGCGGGTCTGGAAGAGACGAATCGGGTGGTTGGGTCGTTCAGCCTGTCGGGACGGATCGAACGGGGCGATCACCCGTGCCGTCCGTCACAGGTGCTGACGATGGGGACGCAATGCCTTGCGTTCGAGCGCATTGTCCCGACGTGCGTCTCCGGGCATGGGATTTGCCCAGTGCCTTGCCGGGAAGACACACACCAGAGGCCGGCAAGCGAAAGGTACCCAGACGTGGAGACGAGGGCAAGGCGTGGCAGGATCGATGGGGTGTCCGACGTGGACTTGCCGCGAGAGAAGCTGGAACGGTTGGGGCCGGAGGCATTGCGCGATGAGGAGCTGCTCGCGGTTCTCCTGCGGACCGGCTACGAGGGAAAGAACGTGCTGCGTGTTGCGGACGGGATCCTGAGGAGACACCCGCCCGAGGTTCTATTAGACATGGGGTTGGAGGGGCTGACACGCCTCAAGGGGATCGGCCGGGCAAAGGCGGCAGGCCTGGTGGCGGCGTTCGAGTTGGCACGGCGTGCGCTGGACCGAGGGATAGGCATCGCCCCGGCCCTGTC
>JASLMQ010000070.1 GCA_030746455.1 Candidatus Latescibacterota bacterium | reverse complement strand
GAGGCGCGTGGCGCTCGAGCTGTTGCTGGTCAACCACCCCACCGACTGCCTGTCCTGCTCAAGCAACAACGACTGCAAGCTGCAGCGGGCCGCCGCGTATGTGGGCGTCGACGCCGAGCGCATGGAACGCCTGAGGCGTCCCGAGCTCGACCAGGAGCTCGACACTTCAAACCCTTTCTTCGATTTCGATCCGAACAAGTGCGTGTTGTGCGGGCTGTGCGTCCGAACGTGTGACGAGCTACAGAACATCGGGGCCATCGACTTCGTCCACCGCGGCATGACGACGCAAGTCAGCCCGTTCGCGGGCAAGCAGTTTCTGGGCAGCCGTTGCGTGTCGTGCGGCGAGTGCGTCGTCAGATGTCCCGTCGCGGCGCTGGCGCCCAAGCACTTCCAGGAGCCGGCTCGGGAAGTGAAGACTATCTGCCCGTACTGCGGTGTGGGCTGCAGCCTCTACCTCGGTGTGCGCGGCGACCGCATCGTCAGCACTCGAGGCGACCGCGAGGGCCCGGCAAACCAAGGCAGCATGTGCGTAAAGGGGCGATACGGTCAGGACTTCGTCAACAGCCCGGACCGGCTCACCAAGCCGCTGATCAAGGAGAACGGATCGTTCAGGGAGGCCGAATGGGACGAGGCCCTGGACATGGTGGCCCAACGCCTGGGTCAGATCAAGTCCGAACACGGCTCTGACGCCCTGGGAACGCTGACCTCGGCGAAGTGCTCGATCGAGGAGAACTACCTGCTGCAGAAGTTCACCCGGGCCGTGCTGGGGACCAACAATCTCGATCATTGCGCGCGTCTCTGACACAGCTCCACGGTGGCCGGTCTGGCCACAGCCTTCGGAAGCGGAGCGATGACGAACTCCATCGCCGAGATCGGCGGCGGGGACGTGATTTTCGTGATCGGGTCCAACACTACGGAGAACCACCCCGTTCTGAGCCTCAGGGTCAAGCAGGCGGTCCGAGAGGGCCGGTCCAAGCTGATCGTGGCCGATCCCCGCAGAATCGAGCTCACTCGGATCGCCGATCTGCATCTAAGGCAGGCCTGCGGCACCGATGCGGCCCTGCTCAATGGAATGATGCACGTCATCATCAAGGAGGGCCTCCACGACGTGGCCTTCATTCAGGAGCGGACCGAGGGGTTCGAGGAACTCAAGCCCACGATAGAGAAATACACACCCGAGGTCGTGGAGAACATCACGGGTGTGCCCAAGGAGGACCTGGTGGCTGCGGCGCGGATCTATGGATCCGCGGATACGGCGGCCATCCTGTATGCGATGGGCATCACACAGCACGCAAACGGCACCGACAACGTGCTGTCCGTCGCGAACCTGGCCATGCTCACGGGGAACATGGGCAAGGAGAGCGCGGGGGTGAACCCGCTGCGAGGCCAGAACAACGTGCAGGGCGCCTGCGACATGGGCGGTCTCCCCAACTACTATCCGGGATACCAGAAGGTGGACAACCCCGAGGTGCGTGAGAAATTCCAGGAAGCCTGGGGGGTTCCCCTGTCCGGCGCCGTTGGCCTGACGCTCGTAGAAATGATGGATGCGGCCGCGGAGGGTAAAGTGCGTGGTATGTATTTCATGGGCGAGAATCCACTGCTGACCGATCCGGACGCCAACCATATCCGGGAAGGCTTGGAGAACCTCGATTTCCTCGTAGTCCAGGACATCTTCCTCACTGAGACGGGGGAGCTCGCGGACGTCGTTCTTCCCGCCGCCAGCTACGCGGAGAAGGACGGGTCGGTGACCAACACCGAACGCCGGGTTCAGAAGATTCGAAAGGCCATCGAGCCTATCGGGGAGTCCAGGCCGGACTGGCAGATTATCTGCGAGCTGTCGGAGCGCATGGGCTACCCCATGTCCTACGACTCTCCCGACGAGATCCTCAACGAGGTCGCCGACGTCACCCCGATCTATGGCGGCATCCGGCCAGACCGCCTCGAGAACGGGGGGCTTCAGTGGCCGTGCCCCGACAGGGACCATCCCGGTACCCCCTACCTGCACAAGGGGCAGTTCACCCGGGGCCTGGGCAAGTTCACGCCCGCCGAGCATCAGGATCCTCTGGAACCTGTCGACGATGAATACCCGATGGTGCTCACCACGGGACGTCAGCTCTACCACTTCCACTCGGTCATGACCCGCAAGGTACCCGGCCTCAACGTGCTCTCCCCGGAGGCCACAGTCGAGATCCATCCCCGGGACGCCGGAAGGCTGGGCATAGAAGACGAGGCCCTCACAAAGGTGACATCCAGGCGAGGGAACCTGGTCGCGAAGGCGGAGGTGACCGACACGCCGCCGGAGGGAACCGTTTTCATGACCTTCCACTTCAAGGAGGCCGCGGCCAACATCCTCACCAATCCCACGCTGGATCCGGTGTCCAAAATCCCCGAGTACAAGGCGTGCGCGGTGCGCGTGGAGCCTGCTCCGGCCACTAGATTGGGTCGCCATACCGCAATGATGGCCTTTCCGTATGGTGCTCCGGGCTGACAAGCGGCCCTCGGCGTCACGGAAAGGCCTTTTGCGTCATCGGGACGGCGCTGCCTGTGTATGTTACCTTACTGAGCGCACGGCTGCTTGCCAACCACGCTGTCTGATTCGTGGCAATGTCACCCATTGTTCGTTTGGAATCCCACAACCGGCAACGCGAATCCCGCTCGTTCGCCTTCGGCGGCTTCCGGCGCAAGGTCTCGGCGTCCCAGCCGGAGGAAGTAGTCCCGGCCCTGCAAGAAGTTATTCGCGAGGTCGGAGGCGGGCGCCACGCTGCGGGGTATCTGTCCTATGAGGCCGCATCCGGTCTGGATCCGGTCCTCACCACACGTGCTTCCGGCGCGTTGCCCCTTGTGTGGTTTGGGATTTTCGACCGACGCGAGGAGGCCGACCCCGAGGCCCTGGACAGCGGCGCCGCGTATGCACTCTCAGAATGGAAGCCGACGACCTCGCGCGAAGACTACGACCGCTCGATTCAGCGCATCCGGGCGTATATCGAGGCGGGAGACACCTACCAGGTCAACCATACCATTCGAATGGAGGCCGCATTCAGCGGAGACCCCGTATCCTTTTACCGGGACCTCTGCCGGTCCCAACGCGCCTCGTACTGCGCATACCTGGACCTTGGCCGGCACAAGGTCCTGTCGGCCTCTCCCGAGCTCTTTTTCTCGCTGGAAGAGGGAGTGCTCACCACACGCCCCATGAAGGGCACGCGCCCCCGGGGACGCTGGGAGTCGGAAGACCTGGCGCTTGCCGATCAGCTCCGGTCCGCCGAGAAGGACAGGGCCGAGAACCTAATGATCGTCGACCTCCTCCGCAACGACCTCGGGCGGGTGGCCGACACCGGCAGCGTCTCCGTGCCCGCCCTTTGGGAAGTCGAGCGCTATGAGACCGTCTGGCAGATGACGTCCACTGTGACGGCCCGGCTGAAGCGTGGAGTGGGCACGTCCGACATCCTGCGTGCCCTGTTCCCGTGCGGTTCCGTCACCGGAGCACCCAAAGTCCGTACCATGGAGATCATTGCCGAGCTCGAGACATCGCCCAGGGGCGTGTACACCGGAAGCATCGGCTACATCTCTCCGGGCCCGGAGATAGCCTTCAACGTGGCCATCCGCACCGTGTGGATCGACACGGACGCTGGCAGGGCCGAGTTCGGGGTGGGTGGCGGCATCACGTACGACTCGTCAGAGTCGGGCGAGTACGCCGAATGCATGGTGAAGGCCCGCGTACTGACCGCGCGGCGA
>JASLMQ010000069.1 GCA_030746455.1 Candidatus Latescibacterota bacterium | reverse complement strand
AGTCGATCCTTCAGAAGATCGAACGATTATGTAAATCTATTTCCGGGACGAGACACTAGCAAACCGTTGCGGCAGAACTGCCTCCCAGGACGCCGTTTGTGGCAAAAACCGCTTGACCAGGAAGGACTGCCCCTATATCATGAACGGACTCACAACGAAATTCGCGCGCCCGAGCAGTCTTGGGGCGCGACCCGGGATCGGCTAAAAGGGGGGCTTTGATTCGTGGCATCGACGTTTGGGCATGGCGCAGTGGTGGGACAACCCGAAGCGGATACCGCGGCGGTCAACGTGTTGAAGAAGGGCGGCAATGCGGTCGATGCGGCCGTGACGGCCGCCCTGCTGGCGGGTGTGCTGGCACCCCACGCCACGGGATTCGGCGGGTACGGCGGCGTGATGCTGATCTACACGGGCGGAGAGGTGAGGTGCATCGACTTCAACACGGTTGCGCCGGGGGCCGCTTCTTCGAAGATGTACGAGGTCGTGCGCTCGGACGGGCGATACGGGTCCACGGTTAGAGGTCGTTCGAATTCCGTGGGCCACCTTGCGATATCGGTGCCGGGCGTTCTCGCCGGGCTGGCCATGGCGCTCGAGCGGTTCGGCACCACGACCATGGCCGACGCATTGGCCCCCACCATCCGGGCCTGTCAGAACGGCTTCCGGGTCTCGGCCACGCTTGCGAGCAGGATCGAGGCGTGCGAGAAGCAGATCAGGGAGTTCCCTGAAACGTCTCGTCTCCTTCTGCTGGACGACGCGCCTGCCTCGTCCGGCGACCGGCTCAAGAATCCCAATCTCGGTAAGCTTCTGGAACAGATCGCAGATAAGGGCGTCGACGAGTTCTACAAGGGCCGGATCGCCGACCGCATCGTGAAGCACGTTCAGGACAACGGCGGCATACTGTCGAAGGAAGACATGGAGGCCTATGAGCCCCGTCTCGTGGAGCCGGTCCACGTGCAGTGCGCGGGTTGTGATCTCTACAGCGCTCCCCTCTGCGGCGCCGGCGTGAGCCTGCTGCAGATGTGCCGGATCGCTGAGGTGGTTGAGCTCGACGTGTGGGAGCGGGACGCGGCACGGCTCGCCCACGGCATGACCGAGGCGATGCGAAACGCCTGGCTCGACCGATACCGGCATTTCGGCGACCCCCGCACGGTGGACGTGCCGGTGGAAATGCTCCTCTCTGATGTGAGCATCGGGGCCGCGGGGAAGGAGGTCGCCGACCTCGTATCGGAGGGCAAGCACGGCCAGTGTCTGCTCCGTCCGCTGGGCGTGGGCGGAACGGTCCACCTGTCGGTTGTGGACGAAGAGCGGAACATGGTCTCCCTGACCCTGACCCACGGCCCGTCCTTCGGGTCGTTTGTGACCCTCCCGCGGATGGGCCTGTTGATGAACGGCGGGATGTCCCGGTTCGATCCGGGATCGGGGCTGCCCAACTCGGTGGGCCCGGGCAAGATGCCCGTGATGAACATGTGCCCCACCATCGTTCTCAGGGATCGGAACCCGTTCCTGACGATCGGGGCTTCGGGAGGAACTCGGATTCCGTCATCCGTCTTCCAGGTGCTGGCGAGGCGACTGGTGCTGCAGGAGGACATCGATTGGGCGGTCTCGGCGGGGAGGGTGCACTCGGAAGGGAACGAGTGGGTCCGGATCGACGAGGAGTTCGGCGAGGCGGCGCCACAGTACCTCAAGGAGGTCGGGTACACGGTCAGGCAGGGGGGGGCCGCGGCGAAGGTGCGCGCGATCGAGGTCGACGAATCGGGTGAGCTGACTGCGGTACTCGATCCCCGAATGCAGGGGGGACGAGAGAAGGGATATTGAGAGCGAGACCGATACGGGGCGCAGATGCCCGGTCGTAAGACGAGATTCGCGGGTTCCGGTCCTTCGTTGCCCATCGGCGGCGAAGGACCCTTTGCTTGGAGTAAGAACGATGGCAACCTATCCTTTCGGCAGCGGAAGGCCCGACCCGGAATCCCTCCCCAACAGGGGACTGGCGGAGGCGGCGATGCGGATTCTGCCCGAACTGGGCGACGAGCTGGCTCTCTACCCGGGGGAGCTGGGCTACGAACCGTTGCGCCGGCTGATGTCGGACCGGTTCCTCGAGCGGGAGGGCGTCCCGCTGCCCGTTGAGCGGGTTGCGCTCACCACGGGATCGATGCAGGCGGTGACCCTGATGGCCCAGGCGTTCGTGGAGTCCCCCGGAGACCCGATCGTGATGGAGGAGTTCTCCTACTCGGGAACGATCAGCGCCTATGCCCACGAGCGTGCGGAGCTGGTCGGCATCCCGCTGGACGAAGATGGCATGCGGATGGACGCGCTCGAGGATGCCGTCTCCGATCTGAGCGACCGGGGTAGAAAGCCGAAGTTCATCTACGTCCTCGCGACCTACCAGAATCCGACGGGTTCGATCATGCCCCTCGAACGCCGGCGAGAGCTGCTCGACATCGCCGCACGGTTCGAGATCCCCGTGGTCGAGGACCACTGCTACGCGGACACCACCTACGAGCCCTGCCACGTTCCGGCGCTGTGGACGCTGGAGGCCGATGCCCCTGTCATCCACATCGAGTCGCTCTCGAAGATCCTCGGACCGGGATTGCGGCTGGGGTGCTTCGCCGCACCGGATCCCCTCTTCCGCCAGATCCTGAGCTACCGCCGGGACTGCGGCATCAGCACGCTGGCCAGCGCGGTCGTGTACGAGTTCTTCCGGGAAGAGCTGTGGACGCACGTGACGAAGATCAACCTGATCGTGAAGCAGAAGCGCGATCTGATGTTCGAGATGCTCGCGCGATCTCCCGATGCGTTCGAGTGGTTCAGCAGGCCCAGGGGCGGGCTCTTCATCTGGGTGAAGATTCCCGATGGGACTGACCGGGAGGCATGCGAGCGGGCCTCCGAGTCGTCCGGCATCGAGTATGCGACCGGGAAGGCGTTCCACGTCCACCACAAGGACGTGCCCTACGTTCGCCTGGCCTTCGGGTACGCGTCGCTGGACAAGATCAGGGAGGGGATTCCGCTCCTGGCGGAGTGTATACGGGAGGCCCAGCAGTAGGGACCGATCGGGCAGACCGCAGGCCAGATGGACGGGGCGCCCCGGAGGAAGGGGCGCCTTTGCCATTCATGGGGAGGGGCAGATGGCCTCGAGCCGGGCTTTCAGGTCCTCCCGGCCCGGGGCAAGCCGGATGGCCTCCTCATAGTACTGGATCCCCTCTGTGGTATCTCCGAGCGCGACGTGGCTGGCTGCAAGGGTCTCGTGGAACTCGGCGTTCACCGAGAATCGGGGGAGAACCCGCTCGAGGACCTCCACGGAGGCCCTGGGCCCTTTGAGCTCCCAGTAGATCGCCGCGAGGTTGCGGGGGATCTCCGGGTCGTCCGGCACGTCGCGAAGGCCCTTCTCGAGGATGGCGACCGCCCGCGGGGTGTCCCCGGTGCGGTAGTAGGCCGCCCCCAGGTTCGCGTGGACCTTTGCTTCCGCGCTGTCCGCTCCAACCGCGAGCTCCCACGCGTCGATCGCCCCTTCGTAGTTCCTGCGCATGTAGTCGAAGTATCCCAGGCGAGTGAGCGCATCCACCGGGTTCTGCGGATCGACGCGGAGCTGCCAGGTGCACACGTCCCTGGCCTTCGCGTACCATCCCTTGCGGCCAAAGAGAGATCCCATCTGGCCCAGGAACTGGCGGTCATAGTCCGTGCTGAACCTGCCCAGCTTGCGGTACAGATCCGGATCGAGCAGATCATCAGGCCTGCGAGAGGCGCGGTCGGGATTGCGGTAGATGAGGACCTCGGGTCCGGCGGCAGGGCCGGGAGCGAACCGAACGGCGAGCTGCCATCGGGTCTCCAGATCCGTGTAGAATGCGACATGATCCGGGAAGCGCGTCGGGTCGGCCAGATAGCGACGCGCCACGCCGGTGCTGGACAGGAAGTAATCGAAGTCGGCGTACCAGCGGAGGTCGTAGTAGGGCGCCGTGAATTCGGGGGTAACGGTGAGCATGGGCACCGTCCCGGCCGCGTAGGCCTCTGGCAGCTCGGGCGTGTAGTGTTCCCTTGCGATGAGGGATCCCTTGGGGACGTGGGTTTGGATCCACTGGCGTGCGAGGGCTCGCGTGTCGGGTCCCGATGTGGCGCGCACGTTTCTGGCGGCAGACCACGCCATGGGGACGATAAGCAGGATCACGAGAAGCCCGGGCGAGGCCCAGCGGGGCAAGGCCACCCGCTGTGTGATCCCTTCCCGGAGATCCCACACGCCCGCCGCGGCGAAGAGCGCCAGGCCCGGCAGGGCCGGCATCAGATAGTGGGGGGCCTGCATCGACCAGGTGGAGATCAGGACCAGGTAGCCCAGGCAGAAGACCAGAAGGGGGACCCACCGCAGGTCCTGCTTCAGCCGTGCCACGCGAGCGCCTGCCCCCAGAAGCAGGAACGGCATCAGGAGGATGCCGAAATTGCGCCAGAGCTCCCTGGCGTAGGTGACCGGCGCAGCCGCCGGATCGATGCCGAAGTGGCCGCGCGCCATGTGGAAGCGCTCGTAGGAGAAATGCTGCCAGAAGGTGCCTGCATCCAGGAGACAGAAGGGGCTGGTGAGGAGGAACGCGACCAGTGCCACGCCACCCGCGGCCCAGGGCTGGGCGCTTGCGAGGGCTCGCAGGGGCGAGATCCCGCGGCGGTGGGCCTGAAGGAGATAGGCGGCCAGGAAGGGGACCGCCAGCAGCGCACCGGTATACTTGCAGGAAGCGGCCAGCCCCACCCAGAGCCCGCACCACAGGGCCTGGCGCATCCCGCCCGACTCGTGAACCCTGCACGCGCCGATGAGTGCCAGCACGGTGAAGGCCGTCAGGGGGGTGTCCACCGCGATGATGCGGCTGGAAGAGACGTGCTCGGGCAACGCGGCGAGGACCGCGGCGGCAGCCAGCCCCACGGCGTCCCCCCACAGGAGCCGGCCCAGCCGGGCGACCAGAGCCACGGCGGCCAGGCCGAAGCCGACGTTGATGCCCCTCCCCAGGAGCACGATGAAGGTCGGATCCTGCTGGTAGAGGACGTACATATCCCCCACGGAGGCGAACGCGCCGGTCAACCGGCCGATGCCGTAGGCGATGGCCTGCCCCAGCAGGTGGACGTAGAAGGTGAGGGCCGGATAGTGGAAGAAGTGGGGGTTGAGATCGAACCCCCGGCCCTCCCAGCCCCACATCTCCCAGGCCCGACGCATCGGGGTGGCTTCCCCATACAGCTCGGGCAGCCCGTAGTCCAGACCCGGCACGCGCAGCCCCGCAGCCAGAACAAGCACTGCACACAACGCCAGATGACGCCTCACATCCTCGCGAACCATAGGCTCCTGCCCGTGAACCGTTCCGGATTGACAGGGAGACCTCTCACGGCCCAATATAGAGGGTCGCTACGGCGCAGGGCAAGCGGTAGATCGCGCTGTCCTGGGACGAGGTTGACGCCCCCGTCGCGGACCTGTATATTCAGTGCCCATTCATTCTGAACCTTCACAGGTGGTGTGAGGAGAACTGCGTGAACGAGAATACAGGAACACCGATGAGGGCTCCGGTGCCCGGCGTGGCCAACGTCCTGGCCGTGGCCAGCGGGAAGGGAGGCGTTGGGAAGTCCACAACGGCGGTGAATCTGGCCGTCGCGATGTCTCAGGAGGGCGCTCGGATCGGCCTGATGGACGCGGACATCTACGGACCCAATGTCCACGTGATGATGGCAGCCAGAGAGAGGCCCGACGGGAATCCCGAGGGACAGCTGATCCCGATGGAGCGCTATGGCGTTAAGCTGATGTCCCTGGGCATGATTGCCGAGGAAGGCGTGCCCGTGATCTGGCGCGGGCCCCTGCTCTCGAAGATGGTAACGCAGTTCCTGATGGACGTTGCGTGGGCACCGCTGGACGTGCTGCTGGTCGACCTGCCGCCCGGAACGGGAGACGTGCAGCTCACGTTGACCCAGTCGGCACCCCTGAGCGGTGCCGTGATCGTGACCACGCCTCAGGCGCTGGTTCTGGAGGATGTCCGGCGTGGCGTCGAGATGTTTCGCACCGTGGATGTTCCCGTTCTGGGGGTCGTGGAGAATATGTCCACCTATACCTGCCGCAAGTGCGGGACCCAGACGGACGTTTTCGGGCAGGGAGGCGGGATGGAAACCGCGGAGCGCTACGGTGTTCCCTACCTGGGCGGGCTACCCCTGGACCTGGAGGTCCGCAGCGGAGGTGACTCGGGAGCCCCCGTGGCTGCCGCCCGCCCGGAGTCCGAAATCGCAGAGATCTACCGGAACGTGGCCAGGCAGCTTCTGGCCGGGATGGAAGTCGCGGCGGAGGCCTGATCGGCCTTCCGGATACCGGGAAGCTCCACGGCCCAAAGCATTGGCCGGAACAGACCCTTGGGAGGGCAGAATTGGCTTGACTTTGCCAGTCCGAAGCTATACTTTTGACAGGTTGTAAGTGGAAGGTTACTTACAGGATACGGTGCATCGGATCAAGACCAGAGGACGCCCTATTCCCCGGGGCCCTGCCGGGGTCGTAGCTGGTCCAATGGGAGCCGAGCCCCTTGCCGGACCCGCCGTCGAACTCTCTCGAGGTGGGTCTTTCTTTTAGCTTGGTGATCGCGTGGTGCGCCGGTCGAGGCGACATCCCCGGGAGCGCCTGACGCCCGTTTATCCGAAACATCGGATCCCCCTCGGGAGTCGAAAGACAGGAAGCGTTCGTGCGGGTCATCACCGTTCCCTCGTCTCGTGGGGAGGGCCAGAGGCCTGGACGCGCTATCCAGAGGGTGGCTTCGGTGTTCCTTGGTACCGCTTTTGGCCCCAGACCGGGCCAGGAGGTGAACCATGGAAGGCCAACGGGAGGACGGGAGCGGGGTAGGGGAGCATCAGAAGACCAAGCGGGTCCTCGGCGACGAGGCAGAGCGGCAGAACCTGCTGAGCATCGGGCTCTGCACGCTGCTGGTTCTTCGTGATCACGGCGGTGGTGTTCGGCCTCGTGAGCATGAGGTTCGACTTCCGCGGCGAGGCCGACCCCACGGCGGGCAGGACGACGCCTGTAGAATCATCTCAGTAGAGGGGGCCGCGGGTCGAACGGGGGTGGCCTGGCGGTCCGTGTGAACTGCCCGATGCCGGGCTGGGCTGGTGGTGTGTGGGGAAGGTGGGCTGATGGGCGAAAGGACGATGGACGTGCGCAAGTTGGCTCCCTGGGTGAGCGCCTCGGTGCTGGTGCTGGCGTGCATCTGCCTAGGTGGATGTGGCAGCGAGGATGCCGAGGGCAAGAAGAAGGACGGAACCCAGGCGGACTCCACGAAGGTGGATTCCACCCAGGTCGATTCGGCCAAGGCCGCCGAGGCCGAGGAAAAGAAGAAGAAGAAGGTGCCCGAGGGCGTCCCGGTGAAGGTGGATTCGGTGGCGCAGGGCGAGATCTCCTCCTACCTGCTCTACAGCGCCACGGTGGAGGCGGAGGAAACCGTCGACGTCTACTCCCGGGCGACCGGCCTTGTCAAGCGGGTGCTGACCGAGGAGGGAGACCGGGTCCGGGCGGGACAGGTCCTGGTTCAGCTTGTGGATGACGAGCTGAGGCTCAGGGCGGAAGAGGCGGAGGTCGATCACCGCAAGCTGGAGAGCCAGTTCAAGCGCAAGGAGGAGATGTTCAGCCGGAAGCTGCTGGCCAAGGAGGCTTTCGAGCGGCTGCAGTACGACATGGAGCAGGCGCGAATTCGCTGGGAGCGCGCGAAGCTGGCGCTGGACCATGCCTCGGTGCGATCGCCGGTCGACGGTGTGGTCTCCGAGCGAATGGTGAAGCTCGGTGACCGGATCGGTCCGAGCGCCAAGTTGTTCTCGCTTGTGGATCTGGATAATCTCATCGCCCACGTGCACGTGCCCGGCAGAGAGATGCAGAACCTGCAGAAAGGCCAGCCCGCGGTGGTGACGAGCGACTTCCTGCCCGATTCGACCTTCGAGGCCGAGATCATCCGGGTGAGCCCCGTGGTGGACCCGGGCAGCGGGACCTTCAAGGTGACCCTGGGCGTCGACAACGGCAAGGGCCAGCTGCGGCCCGGCATGTTCGTCAACTCCCACATCGTCACGGCGACCCACGCGGAGTCGGTGCTGGCTCCCAAGCGGGCCGTGGTCTACGACGATGGATTGCCGTTCGTCTTCATCGTCAAGGACAGCACGGCCCACAAGGTCCAGCTCAAGGTCGGCTTCGAGGACAGCGAGAACCTGGAGGTCCTCTCGGGCATCCAGAAGGGTGACCTGATCGTTGTGGTGGGCCAGAATGGGCTGAAGGACAAGGCCAAGGTGCGGGTGATCGAGGGCGAAGGTCTCCGGATCCCGGCCAAGCCCGATACAACGAGCAAGGCAGATCAGGCGTCGTAGATCCGACATGGCCATACGGCAAACGTGAAGCAGGAGAGTGGGTGAGGGCTTCCTGGGACTCGTTTGCCGTTTTCTGATGCGCTCGGGAAAATCGATCTATGAACGATCCATCTTCTGACACGTCTCACCGCAGCCGATTGGGGGCCGAGATCTCACGGACGTTCGAGATCACGACCCGGCGTCCGGTAGCCATCTTCATGGTGGTCCTGGCTGTTGCCGTGTTCGGGTACATCTCGTATCAGCAGCTCCCCCTCACGCTGATGCCCGACATCTCCTACCCGACCCTGACGATCCGGACGGATTACCCGGATACGGCGCCGGAGGAGGTGGAGAACCTGATCTCGCGGCCCATCGAGCAGCGGCTCGGGGTGGTCAACAACCTGGTGAGCATCACGTCGATCTCGCGGGCCGGCATGTCGGATGTGATTCTGGAGTTCGGCTGGGACACCGACATGAACGACGCGGTCCAGACGGTGAGAGAGAACCTGGACCGGCTCCGGCTTCCGAGGGGTGTCAACAAGCCACTCATCTTGCGGTACGATCCTACCCAGGACCCCATAATGCGGATCGCGGTATACGGGGACGCGGACCTGTTCCTGCTGCGGCGGATCGCCGAAGAGGAAATCAAACAGGAGCTCGAGGCGCTCAAGGGGGTGGCGGCCGCGCGGGTTCAGGGCGGACTCGAAGAAGAGATCCGGGTCGAGATCAGCGAGCACCAGCTTGCGGTGATGGGGCTGAGTATTGCGAACATCAACCGCCGCCTCGAGGAAGAGAATGTGAACCTGGCCGGCGGCAGTCTGCTCGACGGCCAGACGCAGTACCTGGTCCGGACGCTCAACGAGTTCCAGACGCTGCAGGAGATCGAGGATCTGGTGGTGGGGCAGAAGGGTGGCGTAGAGATCCGGCTGAAGGACGTCGGGGAGGTCGTTCGCACCCACAAGGAGCGCGAGATCCTCACCCGCGTGAATGGCGTCGAGAGCGTCGAGATCGAGATCTACAAGGAGGCAGACGCCAACATCGTGGCGGCCGCGCAACGGGTACGGGACCGCATCTTCGGGAGGCCCGATCAGCTCGAGTACGTGGCAAGACTCAAGGCGGGCGAGATCGGCAAGAAGAAGCCGAAGGGCCGGCGCGAGCAGGTCCGGCAGTTCGTGCAGCTCAAGGAGATGACGAGCTACATCGCCTTCTCCCTTCCGGTGGGCGTGGAGGTGGACATGCTTTCGGATCAGTCCACCTTCATCGAGCGCTCGCTGGACGAGGTCAAGCAGACGGCCGCGATCGGCGGCATCCTGGCTATCCTCGTTCTCTACATCTTCCTGCGCAACCCGGCGCACACGGCCATCGTCGGTCTCTCGATCCCGATCTCCGTGGTGGCGACCTTCGCGCCGATGAACATCTTCCACGTCTCCCTCAACATCATGTCTTTGGGGGGGCTGGCGCTCGGGATCGGGATGCTGGTGGACAACTCGATCGTTGTGCTGGAGAGCATCTTCCGATGTCGAGAAGAGGGGGATGACCTGGTGTCCGCCACGATCCGGGGCACCGGGGAGGTCGGCGGCGCCGTATTCGCGTCGACGCTGACTACGGTGGCGGTGTTCTTTCCCATCGTCTTCGTGGAGGGCGTGGCGGGCCAGGTCTTCGGGGACATGGCCCTGACGGTCGTGTTCTCCCTGCTCGCATCGCTCGGGGTCGCGCTCTTCTTCATCCCGATGCTCGCGTCCAGGCGCGTCGACCTCGGTGATGGCCGCGATGGCGAGGAAGGAGATCGCCCCACCGGGTTCATCGAGATCGCAAGGTCCGAGATCCTGCAGCTCCGGTCGATTGCGGACCTCAGGACGGCCCTGGCGCAAAGGGAACAGGGAACGCTCGGTGGGGGAGGCCTGGCGCTGCGCGGGCTCGTGACGCTCCCCTATC
>JASLMQ010000068.1 GCA_030746455.1 Candidatus Latescibacterota bacterium | reverse complement strand
CCGCAGGTGGAGCGTATCGAGGCGCCGTGGTGGACCGCCATTCCGTTTCTTGGGGACGGGGCCTACGAACTGGACATCATCCTGCCCGAGGCCGGCGACGTGTGGCTGCTGCTCCAGTACGACGGACCGCACGACGTTCGGCTGGAGGGGGCCACCCTATGGCGTCTGGACCTGAGCCAGTAGAGGCCCGAAAGGGCCGGGCGACGGCGAAGTCCTCCCGCGTGTTGACTTTGGCGCCCCAATGAACTAGAGTTATGCAGTGCGTCTTCTCCTTGGAGGTAACGTTTCGTGGATATTCTGCGCCGGTATGGGGCCCTGATCGCGATCGTCATCGTCGGAGAGCTGGGCATCGCCTTCGCTCTGATGCAATGGGTATCCTCCCCTGAAGAAGAGGAGGCGCCTGCGGAGGCGGAGGTGATGGAGGAGGAGGTGGAGGTGATCGAGGCCACCGAGCCGATGGCGATCTATGACAAGCTCGAGGAGATAGTCGTCAATCCCTCGGGTGCGGGAGAGCTACGCACCCTGGTGGTCCAGGTGGACCTTCTGCTCGACGCGGAAACGACCGTGCAGGCCGTGGGCTCGCGGCTCATCTTCGTTTACGACGCCCTGGGCGGCGTTTTGGGCAAGAAGTATATTCACGAGCTCGACAACCCCGAGGGCCTAATGGTGCTCAAGAAGGAGATGGCCGATGCGGTGAACGGTGTGCTGCTCCAGGGCAAGGTGATGGAAGTGGCCATCAAACGACTCGTCATCCAGTAAGGAGCGGATCACCGCGATCGTTCAACCGGGCGTCCGAGGCCTTCGCCTCCGGCGCCTTCCGTTTTTTGTAAGCAGCGAGGTAGCAGAACGGGTGGTGGGCCGGACGCAGCGACGGGTGGTCGTGAGCCGTCCACGTTCCGTCATCCGAAGGAGTGGGGGATGAGGCTGGAACCCGATGACCTCGTTTGCCGAGTCAAGCGCATCCAGGCCCAGATTCGAGACCACGTAGCGGCCCACTTGGAGTCGCAGACCCCGGAGGCCCTCGCAGCAGTGGCAGACGAGGCCCCGGGCGACACGATCTATGCCGTCGACCGTGTCGGCGACGAGCTTCTGACCGGGCTTTTCCACGAGGAGATGGGTGAGGCTTCGTGCGTGCTGATCGGGGAAGGTCTGAACGACGGCGGGGTGTCCCTTCCTCCAGGGACCGACCCAGGTAGCGCGGACTACCGAATAATCGTGGACCCAATCGACGGCACGCGGGGATTGATGTATGACAAGCGGAGCGCATGGATCCTGACCGGGGTCGCCGAGAACCGCGGGCCAGAGACCTCCCTGCAGCACATATTCGTCGCGGTGCAGACGGAGATCCCCACGCGCAAGCAGTACCGGCAGGATGTGCTCTGGGGGATCCGGGGCTGCGGGGCCGGCGTGGAAGCGAGCAGCCGGCTGACAGGAGAAGCCGTCCCGGCGGAGCTGCGACCCTCGCAGGCCGAGTCGATCGAGCACGGCTTTGCCATGATTTCGCGGTTCTTCCCGGGGGGGAAGGACGTGCTGTGCCAGCTGGAGCACGCCCTCACGGAGGAGTTGATCGGTCCCGTGGTTCCCGGGAAGGCCCGCCTGTTCGAGGACCAGTACATAAGCAGTGGCGGGCAGTTCTACGAGCTGATGGCGGGACACGACCGGTTTAACGCTGACCTGAGGCCGAATCTCGAGTCCGTGCTCGCCGACCGTGGGGAGGCCCTGGGTCGTCGACTGGACGCGCCGATGGACACGACCAGTCCCATCGCGTGGGTGGGCTACGCGAACCGGAGGCTCAGGGAACGAATCGAGCCGGTGCTTCAGCGGTTGCTGAGGGAGTACGGGCTGCTCTAGGGGAGTGTGCTCCCAGTCGCCGGACGCCGAGTAACGGCAGGTAGGTACAGCAAAGACAGGGACAGATCCTTGATGAGGTCTGTCCCCGTTTCCGTGACGGTTCGAAAGGTCGCGCGTGCGACCCAGGCTCTAGCCATCGCCTTCCAGCAGTCGATCCACCTCCGTCCTCAGCACGCCCGGGTCGAAGGGCTTCGAGAGTGCGGTGTCGGCCCCGAATTTCCTTGCCTCGGGGAGATACTGGAGCTTGCCCGTGGCTCCCCCTCCAGACATCGCGATGATCTTGAGCTGCGGGAACTCGCGTCTGAGGGATCTGATGATCTCGAGGCCGTCGACCTCGGGCATCAGGATGTCGGTGATCACCAGGTCCGGCGCCTCCTCTCGGAAGAGGTCCAGGCCGGCTCTGCCGTTCGACGCGACGAGCACCTCGTGCCCGGCTCGCGCGAGGACCTGCTCGATCATGCGCCGCATCTGCGGCTCGTCTTCGATGATGAGAATCCGCGCCATGCTACGAAATCTCGCCCGGGCTCAGTTGGCCGCCCGGCTTCAGTTCGCCGACCCGCTGCTCAGGGCGTCGTTCACCGCGCGTCCGAGGTCCCGGGTGGCCATTGGCTTGAGGAGATACTCACGGAAGCCGACTTTGTGGGCCTGCTGACGGCTGATGATGTGACCGTAGCCCGTGATGAGTATCAGAGGAATGTCGGGGCGGACACATCTGAGCTTCTTAGCCAGTTCCGTACCAGACAGCTTGGGCATGAAGTAATCCGTGATCACCAGGTCGAAGCGGCTCGGCTCCTCCTTGAATATCTGGAATGCGTTCTGGCTGTCGGTCTCCGTCACGACCTCGTACCCCAAGCGCTCCAGCATCTGCTGGGCCATCTTGGCCAGGGGCTCTTCGTCGTCCACGAACAGCACGCACGGCCTTCCAACCGGGCCCCGTCCACGCCCCTCCGCCTCTTCCGATTCCTCCGGTTCTGTCGTAGTGGGTAGATAGACCTCGAACGTCGTGCCCCTGCCGGGATCGCTGGACACCGAGACGCAGCCGTCATAGGTAGTCACGATACCCTCCACGACGGAGAGCCCGAGACCGGAACCCTCTCCTGGAGATTTCGTCGTGAAGAAGGGCTCGAATATCCTTGCCAGGACGTGAGGCGGCATGCCGGTTCCCGAGTCCTCGACGTTGAGGCGGACATAACCGCCCTCCTCCGCGCCCAGCTCGTCAGCGCGTCCGGACTCTAGATGGATCGGGGCAAGCTCTACGGTGAGGGTTCCCTCACCCTCCCGCATCGCGTCGCCGGCGTTGAGGCACAGGTTGACGATGATCTGGTAGAGTTGGGATCTGTCGGCCGAGACGAGGCCAGCGAGGGGGTCGATCTCCCTCCGGACCGAGACGCCCTTTGGCAGAGATGCCATCACCAGGCGCAGGGAATCCTCGACGACCGGTGCGATTCGCAGGGGCCGCCGCGGCTAAAGGTGAGAAACTGCTCGAGCAGGTCTCTGGCGCGGTACTGGGCCTTCAGGGCCTCGTCGGTGTTCGTTCGGGCAGGGGAGGCCCCCGGCAGATCATCCCTCACCATCTCGCCGTACCCAATGGCTATGGCGAGGATGTTGTTCAGGTCATGCGCAATACCGCTGGTTACCTGTGCCGACGTCTCGAGTCTCTGCGTATGACCAAGCCGGGCCTCCACCGCTCCTCGCTGCCCCCGCCTGGTGTGCAGGCGCCCAAGGAGAAAGGCGGCGACCGCCACAACAGAACCGAGAACACAGAACAGTAGTAGGTGCGACCACATCGAAGCCACCCCCTTGTATCCCCCGAGGGTCAGGCTCTGATCGTTCCCAGCGAACGGGCACCGGAAGGGGGCCCGGCCTGGCAGTTGCAGGCAGGGGAGCAGGACCCCTCCGAGCGCGGCCTTCCCAGGACATTTCTCCAGGCCTGCTGGTGCCCATGATCGGACGGCTTTCCCCAGAATGGCAGGTCCGGGGCTCAGCGGATCACTTGCACATACCGTGCCGGAGCGTCCTAGGCTAAGGTTGTTGATGTAAGAATATGTTTTTATGCGCTTTGGGTTGGTGCGTCTCTCCCTATCTCCTGGCAAACCCCCTTCTGATGGTCGATATGCACCAGGCTGGTGTCGCATCTGCACCACAAATCCCCATTTCAGATCCCCAGTTTCCCAGGGCCAGGAGGGGATTCAGGTTGGTTCTGCTTGACATTGCTGCCAAGGGAAGCAATATTCAGCTCAGCAATAGGGAAGACCATACCTGGACCCAAAGACGTGCGGAAGGGGGGATGCCTATGGTTGGGGGCCGCAGGCCAAGAACGCGTAGGCATTGCCACATCCGACTCGGACGACCGGTTTCCGAAGGGAGGTCCAACTATGTCTCCTCGAGCTGCAGGCGCGTTGGCCATCCTGGTCTCGATTGCGCTCAGCGTGGGGCCGGGATGCCCGCTGGCCCAATCCGCCGAAGCTCCCCACGCCTCTGAGCTCACGTTCGCCTCATCGATGTACGTCGGCTGGATGCCGTGGCATCTGGCGGCCGAAGACGGTACCCTGAAGCGGTATTCAGAAGACGGGGGCCTTAGAATCCGGTTCGAAAGCGGCGACTACCTGGCGACCTTGAACCGGTTTGCGAGGGGCGAGATCGATGCGGTGACCACCACGAATATCGATGCGCTCGCCTTCTTTGCCGGACAGGGCATCTCGGCGGACGCCATCCTGATCACCAGCTACAGCCACGGAAACGATGCGATTCTCCTCAGGGCCGAGGCGGGTGGCGACATCACGTACGGCCCGGTGGGTCTGGCCAAGTTCTCGGTCAGCCACTACCTGCTGGATCGGTATCTGGATCGGGAACGGATCGACAGGGACAAGGTGGAGCTGCGCAACATCCCCGACACGGAGATCGCGACCGCCTTTGCCGACCCGGCCTCGGAGCTGATGGGCATTGTCACGTGGCAGCCCATGGTCCGCCGTGTCGAACGACGCCTCAACGTGGACAGGATCT
>JASLMQ010000067.1 GCA_030746455.1 Candidatus Latescibacterota bacterium | reverse complement strand
ATGAGTTTCCTGTCCCCAGGAATCCAAATCCTAAGCGTTTCACAGGGGATGATGCCCTACCAGATTCAGGGAGCACTTCTGGTGCTCTTCGGCCTGCTCCCACTGGCCATGTTCCTTGCCGCGCATCTCAGGACTCAGGGGTCGCCTCCCGGTTCTGGGCAGAACGCTCTGTTGGGATCCGTAGCCGACGTCGGCCAGAAGTAGGCCGCTATCTATGGCACAGAGGGTCTCGCAGCAAAGAAGGAAACGGGCCTGTTGCTCAGCAGCGAGCATCAGGCCCGTTCTCTGTCCTGCATCCAGAGCGGGTCCGCCGCCTACGTCTCCTCCATCAGGCCCAGATCCACGTGGAGCAGCGCAGCAAGGCTGGCCTGGGCGGCCATGGTCAGGTTCCCGATATCCACCCGATCGGGCCCGTCCTCTTCCGTGTGGTAGGCCGGATCGGCATAGGGAAAGGAGCCCACGTTGATCACGGCGTTGGGGAATCCCGCCTTGATGAAGGAACCGTCATCGTCCCCGGGGTTCGGCCGTCTGCCCTTCGTCTGGTCCAGGCCGATCCCGTAGGTCTCGTTCACCTCGGCCATCAGATCTGCGAAGCGCTCTCCTTCGGGCTCCGTGAACATCGTCACATTCGTCTTCCAGCCGGCATCGATGTCTTCCTGGGACTTCCCGCCCAGCGAGTCCACGTTGTAGATGGCAGCGTAGTCATCCCCGCGCGCCACAGCCTTCTCCGCCGCCCGGACGCTCGTCCACGGCGTGTGTTCCTCGTTGCAGAAGAGGAACCGGAGGGTACACCGGGGTTCGTAATCGCCCAGAACACGGGCGATCTCGAGCAGCGCGACCGTGCCGACGCCGTTGTCGTAGGCGCCGGGGCAGTCTACCCAGCTCTGCGAGTCCTTGTGGGCCAGGAAGAGGATGATCTCGTCCCGACGGTCGTCCCCGGACCTGTTGGCGTAGATGTTGTGGGCGGTGTACCAGGGATCGTCGGCCTGGGCGGGTGAATACTGGTGGGCCTTGGGTTTCGAGCTGTCGCACCTGAACGCCTGGACCCGCACCGCCTCCTTCTCGACGGGGTATCCAGACGACTCCAGGCACTCCTGTATGTGGTCGTCCGCCTCGTACAGGCTGTTCTTGGATGCACCCGGTCGCGTGTAGTTCAGCTTCCGGAAGGGCAGCGGGTCGCTGCACAGGTGGAAGAGCATCGCCGACAGGCGGTCGCTGTCCACCCTGGAAATGAGATCGGCAATGGAAGCTCTCGTCATGGCCGGGGTCCTCCATCGGCCTGAAGCATCGGGTACGAATCCCAACAGGCCTCGTCAAGCGGCCTTTCCGAAGGCCGTTGCGAACACGACGAAGTCAGGAAAGCTGACCTTTCCGTCTCCGTCGAGGTCGAACCTGGCGTCGTAGCCGACATCCCCTTCGCTCTTGTTGAAGTTCCTGGCGAACTCGACGAAGTCCGGGAAGTCCACCGTCCCGCTACCGTCGAAGTCCGGCGTCTTGACCGTCGGGGCCTCTGCCCACAGATCGGTGGGCGCGGCAACGCCCTCCACCTTTCGGATGCGGTGATTCCCCCGGTCGGCGATGTACAGGTCGCCCTCCCCGTCTATGAAGATACCGCCGCCCGAGGAGTAGACCGAGCTGTTGACGTACAGCGCCGCGCTCGAGGCCGGTCCACCATCGCCGTAGAACTCGCCAGGCGCATTGAACTCGATCTCGGCGGCTCCAACAACGGTACTGATGATGCCCTGGCTGCCCACCTTGCGGACCCGGCGCCTGCCGACCTCCAGGATGAAGATCGCGCCTGCCCCATCCACAAACACGTCCGCCGGGCTTGAGAGGGACGCTTCGGTTGCCGGCCCGCCGTCGCCCAGCGGCGGATCGAACATGGCGTCCACGCCCCCCGCTACTGTGCTGATTGTTCCCGTCGTATCGACCTTGCGGATTCTCCCGTTTCCCTTGTCCGCGAT
>JASLMQ010000066.1 GCA_030746455.1 Candidatus Latescibacterota bacterium | reverse complement strand
CGATTGCCAGTGCCAGCGCAAAGGAGATCGCAGACAGAACGATGGACTCACAGAGGAACTGTCGCATAAGCTGTGTCCGCTGTGCGCCGACTACCTTGCGGACCCCGACTTCCTTTGTCCTGGTCCCTGCGTATGCCGTCGCAAGGTTTACGAAGTTCACGCACGCGATCAACAGGATCAACAACGCGATCGCCGACAGCAGATAGATCTGCACGATGGGTCCGCCGCCGCCCCGATAGTCCACGCCGCTATAGAGATGAATCCGATTCTGCGGTTGCAGGTAGTAGGAGTTACTCGAAGCGACTTCTGCGCCCATATATCTTGCCATAAAGTCGTGGAGTTTGGCCTCCAGTTCATCCTTGCTGACTCCCTCCCTCAGTTGGACGAAGTTCCTGAACGGACGCCACTGAGTGTTTGGGGCCCATCCCTGCCACGATCGACCTTTCACGTAGTCCGGGCACTCCGGGAGAGGGTGTGATGTCATGAATTGCGTATAGATCTGGCTATACCGCGAGATATCCTGGAAGACGCCAGTAATCGTATAGTCGCCCCCATACTTGTCATTGTCCACGGTGATCGACCTTCCGATCGGATCGTCGTCCCCAAAGTACTCCTCAGCTGCTCCTTCGGCTATGATGATCTTCCCGGGGCCGTCCAACACGGTTGCTCGATTGCCCCGAAGCAGGGGGATGTCAAACATCTCCAGCGCCTCGGCATCGGCCAGCGCGAAAGCACTCCGGAGGTTCTTCTCCCCGTGGCGTATCCAGACCCAGCTCTGCCAGACGGGCACTCTCACGGCGACTTCCACCTCGGGAAAGTCGTTGAGCATCGCGGCACGAATTCCGCCGGACGTTCCGACGCTGATATGCGGCAGGCTCCCGCTCCGCCTCGTCTCGCGGAGGACCTGATAGATCCGATCTCCCTTCGAGTGGTAGCTGGCGTATCGAAACTCATCCTGGACGTGAAGGAAGACGAGTATACAACACGCGATCCCGATCGCCAGTCCCACGACGTTGATCAGGGAGTAGAACCAGTGTCTGAGGAGATTCCGTACGGCGGTTCGGAGGTGGTTACGGATCATCTGGAAACTCACCATTCTATGTCTTGCGATGCCGCCAATCGGCAGAACTCGACTCGCCGTGGCTGCGTTGAGCTTCTCTTTCAGTGCCCAGGGCCGACTCCATACCTAGTAGTAGAACCTCTGAAGCTCCTCGCGTCCCTCCTCGTATTCCTCTCTCAGCTTGCCGGTGACATCATCTCCCGTGGCTTCTGCCGCGGCGACATCCCACCACACGCCCGAGTCCGGCAGATATCGGTGCTTCTCGACTTCCGACACGATCACGCACGAGCGTGACTCCTCCCGTGCCTCGCGCAATGCTGCTCGCAGCTCCTCAGGTGTGGTGACGTGCCACGTCCGGGCGCCCATGCTTTCCGCGTTCTTCGCGAAGTCGATCTCCAGGTAGTCTCCCTCCAGGCGGCGCGACGCATTGTCCCTGGAACGGAACTCGTTGCCGAAGCTGCGTCCCACGCGCCCCATCTGCAGCTGTCGGATGCACTGGAAGCCGTGATTCTCCGCGATCACCACCGTGACCTTGAGGCGCTCCTGCATCGCCGTAACAAGCTCAGTGGGGTTCATCAGATAGGTGCCGTCCCCAACGTAGACGACTACCTCGCCTTCGGGCTGTGTCATGCGGACCCCCAGGCCCGCAGGAATCTCGTAGCCCATGCACGAATACCCGAACTCTAGGTGGCAATTCCTCCCGCCGCTTGCGTCCCACAGCTTGAGCAGGTCTCCGGGAGGCCCTCCTGCCGCCGCGACGATCGTGTCGCCGGGTTGCGCCTCCTCGTTCATCACGCCGATCACCTGGCCCTGGCTCATCGCTTCATCGGGATGCTGCCGGTAGACCTCCTCCTTGAGCTGGGCCTCCCACTCCTTCTTGACCAGTCCGATCTCGTTGACGTATGCTGCCCGCGGCTTGATCCCTGCACCGTCGATCGCGTTCAACACGGCCCGCAGCGCCTCTCGAGCATCCGCCGTAACCGGCAGCGCGCCCTGCTTGTATGCATCGTGCGAACACACGTTGATACCCACGAACTTGACGGCAGGATTCTGGAAGAGGGAATGTGAGCCGGTGCTGAAGTCCGACAGGCGGGTCCCCACACAGATCACGAGGTTCGCCTCGCTCGCGATCTTCTGCGCTGCCGGCGTGCCCGTCAGTCCAATACCGCCGAGATGCAGGGCCGACCCGTTCCGAATCGCCCCCTTGCCGGCGAACGTCTCAGCAACCGGAATGCCCAGCGATTCAGAGAGGGCCTCAAGTTCTGCCCACGCCTCGGCGTAGTGGACGCCCCCGCCAGCGATGATGAATGACCGCTCCGATGTCTTGAGGAGTGCGACCAGCTCCTCGATGCGTACCGGATCCGGCAGGCGGCGCTCGATCCGCCATATCCTTTCATCGAAGAAATGCGCGGGATAGTCCCATGCATGCGCCTGGATGTCCTGAGGCAGGGCCAACGTGACCGCGCCGGTGTCCGCCGGATCGGTCAGCACCCGCATCGCTTCGGGGAGCGCCGTCAGAAGCTGTTCGGGACGCGAGATCCGGTCGAAGAACCGACTCACCGGGCGGAAGCAGTCCGTGACGCTGACGTCCCCTCCCATGGGATGCTCCAGCTGCTGCAGCACCGGATCCTGGTGCCGCGTGGCGTAGTGGTCCGAGGGCAGCAGCAGCACGGGCAGCCGGTTGATCGTTGCCGTGGCGGCGCCGGTGACCATGTTCGTGGCTCCCGGGCCGATCGACGAGGTGCAGGCCAGCGTGGCCTTACGCAGGTTCGCCTTCGCGAAGCCCGACGCCGTGTGCACCATCGACTGCTCGTTGCAGGGCTGGTGATACGGCAGGTCCTGGCCATATTCGTACAGGGCCTGCCCCAATCCTGCGACGTTCCCGTGCCCGAAGATCCCGAAGATCGCTGGAATCAGTCGCCGCCTTTCGCCGTCACGCTCGCTGAACTGGACCTGCAGGTACTTCACAAGCGCCTGAGACATCGTCAGGCGCACCTCACCTCGGCTGTCTCTGTCTGACATTCCACCGCCCTCCACTGTGGGTGCCTTCGAGTACGGCTTGCCCCTTGTCTCTATTGATTCACGTCCTCTGAAGTCGGGATCTTGGATTCGCAGGGCACACCTGTCTGGCACAAACCGCACCCATAGCCTTCGAACCCGTACTGTTCGAGCACGTATGGCCTTGTGTGATTGAGGTGTTCGCGACACCTGAGCTTGTCGTGCCCCTGCTCCGACACCGCGCCGGCCGGGCACCTGTCGATGCACTCACCGCAGCTACCATCGGAATAGAACAGACAGTAGGTGTGGTGATCGGTATAGGGTCGTGGCGTCGCGGGCATCGAGATCCGCGCCACAACCGACCCGACGCGTATGGCCTTGCCCAGAGGGGTGATCAACCCATCGCACAGGCCGAACGTGCCCAGTCCCGCCGCGTAGGCCGCGTGGCGTTCAGACCATGTCGACGAGAAGACGAACGGGCCTCCCTTCTTCGACTCGAAGTGAGGGGAGAGCATGGGCGCGATGGCCGGGAAGCCGTGTTCGGTGAGCCTCTCCGCGACCTGGCGGCGGAGGACGTTGTTGGTCTTCTCGCCGAAGATGCGCGAACGCGCCCACCGCTCCGCCGGGTAGTGGGTCTCAAGACGGTTGTCCGCCTTGACCGGTTTCGTCTGGGGCAACACCCAGCTGATGACGGTCAGGTCCCCCGCCGACGCATCCAGACCGGGAAAGGTCTGCTTGAATATCTCCTCGGGGAGCCAGTGGAACGACCCGACCACGTCCTTGTACTGTGGCCAGATTGGATCGTCACCCCGTGCGAACCCGAGCAGCGGGTCTGCCCACGCTGGCTCGTGGTCGGGAAGCTGCAGCGTGTTCACGGTCGGATCTGCGAGCAGATCGGTGATGATCCGCCGGACCCACGTTCCGGGGTCGTCATGGTTCGGTTCGGTCATCCAATCGATTCCTCTCTGCTCCACATCTGTCCCGGTGGTACCGTACCAGTGAGTAGGTCGCTCCCAGCTAGTGTCTCGTCCCGGAAATAGATTTACATAATCGTTCGATCTTCTGAAGGATCGACTCGGGTGTCGCGGTCCACTGGAAAGGGTTGGCGCTCGCGTTGTAGTGCTCGGTGAAGGT
>JASLMQ010000065.1 GCA_030746455.1 Candidatus Latescibacterota bacterium | reverse complement strand
GGGTCAATTTGGGGAGTCCAAATCGAGGGCGATATGCGGCCCGGGGGCCGGATTTGGGGTTGCGGATGGGGGGCCAAGGACGTATTATGGGGGCAAGCGGGACCGTGATCCGCCTGCCGGTACCCGGACCGACACGGGAGCCAATGTGTCCAGCGGCAGGGGGGGAGGGCCCGGGCCTATCCAGGTTTGGGTAGTAGAATGCCCTCCTCGCGTCTTCGGTCGCCGCAGCGTGCCGGCTCCTACTCGCGAGAAGGGCGTTCTGCCTCGGCTCACCCCGGACCGAGGCTCTTGGCATTCAAGGTACGCAAGACCGTGTTGCGGCGCTGTGTTTGCGGTCACAAGCGCTTTGTGACATGCTGCACCAACCACGTCTCTCGTGATCACGGCCCACCTCAGGACACAAAACCAATGACCGGGATCTAGGCCATCTCCCAGGCCCTCTGGGGCGCCGCCTCCCGGTCCTAGCCGGAAAGACCCCATGGAAATCGGTGACCAGGTCGGTGTGGCCCTCCTCGCGGTACTTGGCAGCTTGATCCTGCGCAGACTGGGCCTGCCCAAACGGGTGATGGCGATCTCGCCGCTCCTCATCTCCATGCTGCTTGTCTGGGTCGTCCCGAAGAGCGAAACCGCGGGCCAAATACTGCTGGATGGCGTTGTCAGCGGCCTGCTCGCCAGCGGCATCCTCTATGTTCTGCTGGGAGGCCTGGGGAAGGAGGCGTACTGATCCGGTTGGTCAGGGAGTCGGGGCTGCAAAGGCGGGGTGGAACAGGGAGGGGTACGAGGCTAGTAGAGCTCGCGCAGTTTGAGACGTCTCAGGTCGTCCAGCAGCTCCTTGGCCCTGAAGACGCTTGCGTTGCGAGAGAAGCGCCTCTCGCGACCGATGTAGGCCTCGAAGGCTTGCTTGGATAGATCGTGCTGACCGTCGTTAAAGGCGGCCAGGCCGAGGTAGAACAGGGCATCCGTCTGGGTCGAGTCCAGCTCAACGGTTCTTCTCAGATGACGGATGCCTTTCTTGTACTCCTGCAGATTGAAATAGGACACGCCGAGCTTCAGGTTGAGCGAGCTGGAGCCGTCGTGGTCCGAAAGGGCCTTCTGATAGTCCTCGGCGGCCTCGTCGTATTCCCCTCTGTTGAAGGCCAGGTTCCCCAGGCTCACGTGGGCGTCCGCGTAATCCGACCTGATCTCCAGGGCCTTCCGGTAGGCCGTCTCCGCCCGTCCGAGGCGGCCATTCTGCGCCTCGGCCATGCCCAGGTTCCTCCAGATCAGATGGCGGTCGGGCTCGACGCCCTCCAGCTTGAGCGCCGCCCGGTAGGTCTTGATCGCCTCGTCGGGCTTGCCGGTGTAGAAGCAGGTCAGCCCGAGGTTGAGATAGGCATCGGTATAGCCGTCGTTCAATTCGATGGCTCTTCGATACTCGGCGATGGCCTGATTAGGGTAGCCCTTGTGGTAGTAGGCCAGCCCAAGGAGGTTCCGGGCGAAGGCCGAGCGCGGATGCGCGGCGAGATACCTCGTGTACTGGGTGATTGCGCTGTCGTAGTTCCCTTTGTGGTAGTAGCTGCGTCCCAGATCGAGCCGGGCGCGGTCTAGCGAGGGATCGGCCTCGACCGAGCGCTTCAGGTATGGCAGGGCCTCGTGGGAGCCCTCGAGCAGGCGGGCATAGAGGAAGTTGTTCAGGCCGTTGCCAGGATCGCTCTTCAGCCGTCTCCGATATTCCTCAAGCAGCTCCGATCGACGGTTCAGCTTCAGGAGCGCATCCTGGTAATCCACATGGGCCTTGACATCGTCGGGACGGGCCTCGATCACCCGGCGATAGTGAGCGACCTCCGCCTGGCTCTGGGCCCACGGGCGTTCGGGAGAGCCCAGCAGGACTAGGCCCACGAGAGCCGGGACGATCACTGCCTGACGCAGAGGGGTTCGGTTGGTTCGTCTACGCACGATTGAGATCCCCTGGATGGGGCGTTGGGTATTCTGGCGGCTATGGTTTGGAGGCCTGCCCCTTGGACGCACCGGGCGAAGTCGGGTTCCGGCAAGAAAAGTAGGCCGACAGATCCATATCCATCGGCCTACCGTTACTCGGGCCTTGCGCCCACTTCGGCCGTGGCTACCGGTCCTTTTTCAGAAGGGCGTTGAGGGGCTTGCGAGGGTTGGCCAGATACTTGGCCTCGTTCGGGGTCAGCATCACGTCGAACACGGCGATATCGTCGATCCGTCCGCTATACTTGTAGTGGTTGAAGCGCATCACCTGGGTTTCCATGTTCCAGGTGACGTCCTGCCGTAGTCCCTTCTTCCGGCCCTTCTCCTTGCCATCGACGAACAGGGCCCACTCCGCGTTGGCCTTCCCGCTGTTGAAGTTGCGCCACGTGATGGCGATGTGGTGCCACTCGCCAGCCTTCCAGCCGACGCCATCGACGCGGATCACCCGTTCGCTCACCATCTCGTCGGTGATCTCGCCGGCCTTGTCCGGGTAGCATCCGAACCTCAGGGCCCTTGGCGGCTTGGTGAAATCCACGAAGATCACGGCGTCATCCCAGGGGAAGGAGCTGCCGTCTCGCTTGCCGATGTGGAACGGCTCGGGATAGTCGGCCTCCAGGTCTCCCTGGGGGTCCACGCTGAGCCAGAAAGAGACCCCTCCCTCCCATGCGGTTCTGCCGTACGGGAAGCTCCCCGTCGCCGCATAGCTCAGCGGGCCCGCGTCCTTCTCGAAGGCTACGTGGCCGTCGGTCTTGCCTCCGTCTGGATGATGGTGAGTACGGCCACCGTCGATCTCAGCCAGCGGGGAGCCGGTACAGGACAGGGCGTCCACGCCCTTCTCGAAATTGGAGAAGAAGAGCACGTGCTCGTTGAGGATCCCCTCAGCCCTTCCCTCGGGTCCCCCGCAGCCAGCAGCCAGGAGGAGGATCCCCAGCAGGGCCGGAACGGCGGGGAGGCTTGGGATGCGCCAATGCATGTCTCGTTCTCCTTTCGATTGCCCGACAGGGTGCCTTGCGACCTGTTCGGGGTCGCGCCGTGAAGCCTACTGAATATAAGAAAAGCCGACCGCCGCGCAAGGGATTTGTGGGAGGGCTGGAGATCGCAGCCAGCGGTGTATCTTCACGCGGCCCAGCGCATTGAGAGGGCAGAGGCACGCGGAGGACTAGAAGAATCCGTACTGCGCTCCGATGCTCCAGGAGGAGCGATTCTCACTCACCCCACCGGCCTCGCCGGTACCCGTGGACCTGTGATATGCGGCTTCGTAGTCGATCCGGAAGACCAGGTGCCGGACTGGCTCGTAGTCCACGCCCGCGCTGATCCGGGTGCCGGTGAGCATGGGCCCGGCGAGAAACGCAACCCTTCCAGCCGGCGGCTCGGCCATCGACGTCGCCTGGCCCCGCCGTGTGCGGCTGGCTCCGATGTCGGCAGATAGCACCCCGGTGAACGCTCGACTAAGGCGGAGCGAGAGCC
>JASLMQ010000064.1 GCA_030746455.1 Candidatus Latescibacterota bacterium | reverse complement strand
CACGGTCGAGTACCAGGCAACTCTCAGAATCGGGAATACCTGGAGGAATGGGCAGCATCTCTGAGCGTCCTGGATCTGCTGTCCGAGGTCGAAGGGAGTTCTGGTGACCGAATGCAGTGAAGACCGATATCGTCGCATGCTGCTTGCCCTACGGCCCGACGTAAGGCTTTCCATGGCCTGTCGTATGTTCACGGCCGCGAAATCACTTGCTCGGGCGGGGATGGCGGATCTGCTACAGACCCAGGACGAGCGCGAGCTGAGACGCCGGCTCTTCCTCAGATTCTACGCGCGCGACCTCCCCCCCGCCAAGGTGGCAAGGATACTAAGACACCTGGACGCAGTCTGAAGTCCGGCAACGGCCCCCGGCGCCGGGGCAGGAAGTGAATTGAGTACTCGGAGGAGTTCGACCAATGTATGCGCTCGCCCCCCTAAAAGTCTTCGTCCTCGACCGCGTTCACGACGATCCAGCCTGGGTTGCTCGTATGGAGCGGATGCTGGGCGCCCTGGACAACAGCCCCGAGGTCGTCACGATCACCGACGACAACCTCGCCGAGGTTCTATGCGAGCTTCGAGAGCTCTGGGAGCCCAATAGCGGCTCCAACGGTAAGCCGCATACCTACACACGTCCGATCGTCTTCACCACTATGGATCTCCGCTACAGGCGGGAGGACCTCGAGCCCCTGCGGGAGCGTCTTCCCGAGGGGACGCCCCTTGGAGATCTCCACACGATCTACGGCCAGACGACCACCGCCACCGATCAGCACCCCCACCAGCGCGACCAGATCGAGAACTCCGTCTGCTGGCCCACCTACAACTTCGGAACGATGACCGGCTGTCCCCACGGCTGTCTCTACTGCGGCCACGGACGCGCCGGCCGGTTCCTCACGATCGCCCTCAATATCGAAGAGTACATGGAGAAGGTGGTCGGCCCGGTGATCGAGGCGAATCCCTGGAACAAGGTGTTCCGCATGATCCTCAGCGGCGCGGACCTTATCGCTTTCGAGCCGGAGTACGGTCTCCACGACCTCTTCACGCGCAAGCTGGCCGAGTACGACGATCGCTACGGACACTTCCACACCACCAGCTCGAACGTCGAGTGGATGGCCGATCTTCCCCATCGCGATCGTCTCGTGGGCGTGTGGAGCACCACCTGCGAGGCCGTTACGCGCGAAATCGAGTTCGGCACCGGGAACGCCATCGACCGGATCGATGCCGCTCGCAAGTGCCAGGATATGGGAATCCCGGTGCGCTACAAGTTCAAGCCGATCATACCGGTGAAGAACTGGCGTGAGGAGTACAGCTGGATCCTCGAACAGGCGGTGAAGCGGACCGAGCCGGAATCAATCGGATTCGCGCTCTACATCTGGAACACCTACAACTCCATGTCCGAAACCCTGCCGCTCGACCTCCTGGACCCCGAGTGCGTCGAAGCCGCGCGCACGTCGGTTGACGAGGTTGCGGGCAAGAGGCACGGGCCCTTCCCCCACGAGGTTCGGAAGGAGATCTATCGACACATGATCGGCGAAGTCCGTCGGTGGAGTGCCGATGTCCCGCTCTACGTCTGCACCGAATCACGCGAGATGTGGGATCAGCTCGAGAACGAGCTGGGGCAGGACCCCCGCTCCTACCTCTGCGGGTGCGGCTCCGTGGCCGTTCCCGGCCGCAAGCTCGCGCTGTCGCCCGGGTTCCGCTACTCCACCTACCACCCGACGCCGGTTTAGGACAACGCGGAACGCAACCGCACGGTATCCCGCCCGGTGGCTCATCTGGCGGGATTTCTGTGGATGCCTCGCCCTCACATTCTCGACAGGACGCCGTGACTCTCTCTGAGCGCACACGATCCGGGTACCTCGGCCGGCTTGGAGGCACACACCCCCTGACGTTGCGGGGTGTGTTTGTGCTCCTTGTCGTCTGTTACCTTCTGCTCATACCCCTGTACGCCCATCTGGGATACCTGGACAACCTCGGTAGCCGTATCAGAGGCTACGACAGCGTCTACTACTACGTCTACCTGCGCTCCCTGGTCTTCGACGGTGACCTCGACTTCGAGAACGAATGGGAGCACTACTACGGATCCAGCGACGCCCGACCCTTCGAGACGAACGTCTTCTCCGTTGGACCTGCCATCCTCTGGCTGCCTTTCTTCTCTGCCGGACACGTCGTCACCGTGGCCGCGAGTGCGCTCGGCAGCGAGATCGCCGCAGATGGCTATACCGGGATCTACCAGGCATTCGTGTACATCGGCAACTCGCTCTACGGCCTGATTGGCGTTTTGCTGACGGCCCTCATCCTGAGGAGGAATTGCTGGCGAAATGGGGCCTTGCCGAGTATCTTGTCGCGCTTGGCGAACGCCAGCAGGCGGCCGAGCTCTTCGACGAGATACCGGATCCAAAGGTCGCCGGGACCGTTGCGACCATCCGCTCGAGGCTGGAGCGAATGGAGGAGACGTTGGTGGACAGCCTGTTCTTCGCACTCTACAAGGAACGGCTGACGGCCGCAGAATAGCTCCGCCTATCTCCGAAAGGAACGTCGCATGTCTGCACCCGACAGCACCCCGAAGGGGGGCCATGTCTTCGACCTGGCCGTAGGCGAGACCGTTGAGGTCCATCTGGCCGACGGGTCGACCAGGCGGCTCAGCCTCGTGGGCGTTCACGAGCCACGCTGCAAGGCGCGCGGTCTCATCCGATTCCCGAAAGTGACAGTCGAAATCGACGGGGAAAGGGCCGAGGTCCCGGCCGCGCTCTATCACATGCCGCAGACCGTCGGCGGTATCCGGGTCGGCTGTTCCGTCACCCGGGGCATCGTCGAGGCGGTAGGCCGGCATCGCAACGTCTATGCAATGGACAAGGACGCGCGGCTCCGCTGCTGGCCAATCGACGGGCCCCTGTTCGACGAGACCCCGCTGGTCTATCCGACCAAGCAGGTCTGGTTCGCCTCTATGACCCAGATGGCCAATGAGCGGTGCTACACCGACGGCGGTGAGCTCCCGGCCCTGGACGCTTCGAAGGACTATATCTACCACCACTACGGGCTCGACCTCGGCGGGCTCGACAAGGTCGTTCCCGTTGTCGCACCCAGAAGCGGAACCCTGGTCTGTCGGGGCGAAGACGCCGTTGCCGACTATGACGACGAGGCCGCGGGCCAGCGGCGCTACGACCGTGTTACCGTCCGAGACGAAACGGGCTGGTACTTTCGGTACTCCCACCTGGACATGATCGATCCGGATCTCGAGCTCGGGCAGTCCGTGGAGGCCGGCGACTTCCTGGGCTTCCTCGGCAAAGAGGGCTCATCAGGAGGTTGGAGCCACCTCCACTTCAGCATCGCCTCTCCGCAGCCCAGCGGACGCTACGGCGAGGTCGAGGGATACCCCTTCCTGGTCGAAGCCTACCTCCACGAGCGTCCCGGCTCCCTACTGCCGTGTGCACGTCCCCATCGCGTGGGCGTTGTCGGCGAATCCATCGAGCTGGACGGCAGCCGGTCGATATGCGACGGTGGCGACATCGTGGCCTACCGGTGGGCCCTCCAGAACGGGGAGGTCGTCGACGGTGTCAAAGCAACCGTAAGCTATCCGGTGGAAGGCATGTACTCGGAGATGCTCACTGTTGCCGACGGTCAGGATCGCACGGCCATCGACTTCTGCGTCGTCCAGATCCTGCCCCAGGACGGAGATCCCACACGCACGCCTCCAGCGATGCACCTGGCCGCCTACCCAACCGAAGGCGTGAGGCCAGGCCAGCCGATGGCCTTCAAGGTCCGTACCTTCTTCAAGGGGGCATTCGAGGACAACAGCGCGGGCGAGGAGGTGTGGGCCTTCGGCGATGGTACGACCGCCACCACCTGCTCGAGTTCCCCGGGACGGGGCTCTGCCTGTGCCGATACCGACTACGCAGAGCGCTGGCATACATACGACAGCCCGGGCCGCTACATCGTGACCACCCACCGGTCTGGCAAGAACGGCCTCACGGCCACCGCCCAGATCGTCGTCCATATCAACGAAGCCTGACGGTCAGCCGCTTCCGCTAAGACCGCAGATGGCCCAGTCCCTGGTGCGGTCCAAGTCTGCTATGTCCTTGTCACAGATTGCATCCTGGCCTGACCTTCGTGGTCACACCTGACTTCCCTCTGTGATCTCAGTGCGTTCTGTGGTGCAGAGCTTTTCGGGCTGAGGCTACGTCCACACGCCAACCCCCCAAAGAGGAGAACCCGCATGCGCCTCATTGCCGTCGGCTGCGAATACGCCGGCAAGACCACCCTCCTGCAGGGCCTGCAGAAGTGGGGCCTCGATCGCGGCATCCGGCACCACCTCGATGACCATTTCACGATCCCGGACTGCCAGATGCTCAAGACGAAGGAAGACCGGGAGGCGATGCTCAGCAACCCCCAGACCCTCAAGGAGCGGTTCCAACGGTTCCAGATCGCCTATCACGTCCGCCTCATCAACAAGTACGAGCACATTATGCTCGGCGGCTTCCACATCGAGGAGGCCGTCTACGGTCCCCGCTACTACTACCCGGACTTGGGTCGGATCATCGAGTCGCCGCGGCGCGAGGAAACGTTGATGCCTGCCGACTCCATCCTGGTCCACCTGACCGCCAGCCCGGAAGCCATCGCCAGGCGGATGGACGACGACCCGCACGAGTATCCGGTTGTGCCCAGGGATGACATCGACGAGGTCCTTGATACCTTCCAGAAGGAGTTCTCCGGCTCGTGGCTCATGCGGAAATTCCAGATCGACACCACCGACCTTGCGCCCGAGTCGCTCCTCGACGCCTTCTTCGAGGCATCGACGCCCCATCTCAGCGAGCGCGACTTGCTGATCCGGATGAACACCAAGTGACCGAAATCGCATCCGTTCGAACCGCCGCCCGTCGTTCCATCAGCCAAACCCAAGGAGGAGACCAGTGGCCTACGGATTGATCCACTACAACCAGCCCGACCTCGACGGACTCGAGGCCTTCTTCGCGTTCGCTGCCGAGACCGGCTTCGACGCCGTGGAACTGATGCCCGGAGACGTCTGGCCCCAGGACGAGGCCAATCCGGAAGGACGTGCCGAGGAGGTCCGCAAGCAGGCCGAGGTAGCCGGCATTGCGATCTGTGCGTTCAGTGCGGGAAACGACTTCGTCCAGCTCGATGAGGCGGAGGTCGAACGCGAGGTGCGCCGTATGGAGCGAATCTGCGCGCTGGCCAAGATCATGGGCACGGCCGTCATCCGCACCGAGGGGGGACGCGCGAAGGACAGCGTGCCTGAGGAGCGTCACGTGGAGGCCATGGCCGGCTGCCTTAAGCGCTGCCTGGACTTCACCGAGCGCGACGAAATCGTCCTGGCCGTCGACAACCACGGGATGGTCACCAACGATGCCGACCTGCAGGTGCGCCTGTACAAAGAGGTCGACTCCCCCTTTGTCGGCGCCACCATGGACACGATGAACTACCGGTGGGCAGGACACGATCTGGAGACCGTCTCCCGGTTCTACAGGACCGTGGCGCCCTACGTCCGCCACGTTCATTTGAAGGACGGCACAGGCTGCCGGGGAGACTACCGGGGCGAGGTCATCGGTGAGGGTGAGATCGACATCCCAGGCGCCATTGCCACCCTGAAAGAGGCCGGTTACCCCGGGTTCTGGTGCCTGGAATACGAGGGCAAGGAGGGTTCGGCCGGCTACGCCAGGGGCCTCCAGAAGCTCAAGGCACTGGTCTGACAAGGTTGCCGGAGCTATACGACCGATCACATCGTCCTAGAGCGAATGCTGAGGGCGCAACAGCGTCTCCGTGGACAACACGGGTCGACGTTGTCGCGCCCTCTCTCTGCTCCCGCGCCGCCCTAGCACCCGTTTGGCGTCCCGGCGCGCATCCGCTCGAGAGCGGTCCGGAACGACGGCAGCAGTGCCTCGCACCGGCCGAACCGTTCCTGGTAGTCCGAGTCGGAGAGCAACCCGATCACGCGTCGACTCCGGACTCGGTCCTTCTGTCGGCCGAACGAGACCAGGAGGCGCAATGCGTGTGCTCCACTGCGCTCCAGATCGAGCAGAGGTGTCACACAACCTCGACGGTCCCGGCGCGCGAACCGCAACAGGTAGGGCTGGAATGGGTCTTCCTCCGGGGCACGCAGGCCGACCGCCAGCTCAACGTCGGGAACGCTGAGGCCTTCTCCTGCCCCGTTCGGTCTGCCCGCCATCTGCACGATGGCTCGAGGGGGCGTGATCCCTTCCAGATTGCACAGAGCCACGAACACCGCGCCGGTGTCTTCCCGGCCCCCCTCTGCCGCGATCCGGTCAACGGCCTGCTGAGCGGCCCCCTGCGATTCCGCCACGGTCTCCGCGATCACGACGGCCGCCGCCCTGCGGGCCTCCCACCCCTTCTGGGGCAGGCTACGGATTGGGGAGTGGTGGCGCTCAACGATCTCGGCGACCCGACCCAGCCGGGGCCAGCGTCGGGCCAGCTCCCACACCCTCAGGGCGCCCGCCTCGCAGTGGCCTTCGGGCGGTGCCCCGCCCCACATACCGATGTCGTGCAGAACTCCCGCTAGAAACGTGGTCTGCTCGGCCCGGGCCGACGGGCAGCAAGCGGTAGAGGCCGGTCGGTCGGCCCCCGCACCGTCGGTCCACATCAGAAGGCGTCTCGCATACAGCGCCACCTGCATTCCGTGGGCGAGGTCGCACGGAGGGGGTCTCAGCGCGGCGACCAGACCCACCGCATCCGGGCAGATCCGGGACAGCGACCGCATCACGCGCCCGATGGTCTCGGAGGCATTCGCATCGGAGTAGTCCCACACTCCAGAGAGGCCCGTCTGACCCCGAGGCTCACCACACTGCGTCTGTCCCGACGCCGGTCCAGATGCCCTGCGGACGGCCGCGCGGAGGGTCGGCCCATCTGCGACTTCGGTCGGGCTCGAATACACGGCATCGCGGCCAGATGTGACCACGTAGCGGAGGGCCCTGCCCTCGAGCCGAACTCCGATGCCGACCACGAGACGGCCGTACGAGTCCTCGAACCGCTCGCAGTTGTAGTAGGCCTGCCCCTTTGCGGCGGCACGTCTCAGTTCCGATAGAGGCCGGCAGGCGATCTGGTCCTCTGGCACGGTCGCGCCTCCTTCCCTGTCCTGTTCGCTCACGTCGCGCAGGTGGGACGGGGCAAAGTCCGTACCGAAGTGAGGCCGGGCGCCGCGATCGTCGTATTGCAGCTTGCCGACTGGAGAAATGGACAGTTTTGACCCACCATATCGCCGTACACGCCACGGAAAAGGGCGAGCAACCGGCCTCTCAAGGATGAAAGCCCCTTGCACTGCTCGGTTGGCTTTCCGGCCTGCCTGCCCCTCTTGACACACCATGCCGGTTTCTGTACTTTGGCCGACACCAGCATCCAAGTCCACGCCATCCCAATCCGAAGCATCCAGGGAGATCGAGTTGCGGACCTGTCAGTGGATGATCCCTGCCCTGCTCGCCTGGTGGATCGCCTGTCCCTCGGGCGCGCTTTCGGTTATGCCGGATCCCTCCGAGAGCGGGATCATACACAAAGAGGTGATCTATGCGGCGTCGGGCAGAGACCTCGCGGCCGTTGCATCGGGCGGATACGATCTGGTCGACAGCGAGGTCGGCGTGGCCCTCCTCTCAACGGGGCAGGACTTCACGCTTGCCCTCGATCGTGACCTGAAGGCCGGTCTCTACCAGCTGACGATCACGTGTTCGGCGCCCACCACGGGCACCGACTCGTTCTGGCTTGAGATCGACGACGACCGCATCAGCGCGCCCGTAAGTCTTCCCAGGAATGCCTTCGGGGAGGCCAAGAGCGGCTTCCGCCTGGGCCGCAGCGCTTCCACCTCCGTGCGCCTCGTCCTCCGGGAGCGCCCCGGCGTAAGGGTATCGGGCCTGCAGCTCGTCCACATGACCGTCGAGGTGGACCCGGATGCTGTCATCCGCCCGAAGCTGGCAAGGGACCACCCGCGCCTGTTCCTCACGCGATTCGATTTCGGAGCGCTCCGCCAGGCCCAGAACAGCGAGGCTGGCACGCGCCTGTACCGCCCTCCCGGCATCCTCAAGGGCACACCGCCGCCGCCGGAGGGCCCCCCCAAGCGCGCCGGCTGGACCTGGGAGCTCGACAGCCAGGCCATGCCCTGTCTGCTCCAGGGCGCGCTTGATGTCCAGGATCGGGTCGAGGCGATTCGCCGACACATCCTGGCCATCTGCGAGTACGACCAATGGCTCCCCGAGGGATGGTCGTATAGCACATCCGACCTGGACCTCGATGCCGCCTACATGCTCCACGGTACCGCCATCGCCTATGACTGGCTCTACTACTACTTCACCGAGGCCGAGCGCAAAACGATCCGCGAGAAGCTGACGCACCAGGCTCGGATCATGTTCGAGGCCTCGCTGCTTCACCGGATGTACTGGTCCCGAACCGTCCAGCAGAACCACTATTGGTTCGACAACTACGCCATCGGAGTGGCAGCCTGCGCGCTCTACGGCGAGGTCCCCGAGGCCGAGATGTGGCTCGCGTGGAGCTGGGACCGGCTACAAGGGACCCTCAAGACCTTCGCCGACGACGGCGGTTTCCACGAGGGGCCCGCGTACTGGAACTTCTCGGTGGCGGCCCTCTTCCGCTGGATCGATCTCTACGAGCACACCACGGGACGTACGGTCGAATTCGCCGATGAGTGGATCAGGAAGACGGGCTACTTCCCTATCCACTACGTCTATCCCGGCCTTGCCTCGGCCGCCGCCATCGAGGATTCGTGGCGCCCGGGCACGATTCCCAAGTTGAGCAACCTGCTCTGGCTCGCGGGACGGAACCGCGATTCCCGCCTCTTGCGAGTGACCGAGCTCATCCGTCCTGGTCAGAAGGACACGCGATGGTGGGTCCTTCAAGCGCTGTCGAAGGGCATCACACCGGACGAGGGCACCCTCGACGACCTGGTGCCCACTCTCGCCTACTACCCCGACGTGGAGACCTACTTCGCCCGAACCTCGTGGGGTCCCCAGGCCACCATGTTCTCCTTCGAGTGCCGCCCGCTGGGCGGCCACTCGCTGGCACGGCTCATCGAGGCCTATCCCTGGATCGGCGGCGTGGGACACAACCATCCCGCCCAGAACAGCTTCGTCCTCTTCGGCGGCGGGAAGGAGCTGGTCGTTGACCCCGGGTACACACTCAACAAGGAGACAGCGAACCACAACACCGTCCTGGTAGGCGGAATGGGTCAGTACGGCGACGGCGAACGCTGGCCATCCTGGCACCCCGGCTGGGCCCACATCGAATACGCATCGACCGACATCGCCTACGTGCGAGGTGAGGCCGCATCCGCCTATCCGCTCGAAGCCCGCCTGAAGCGCTTCACGCGTCAGATGATCATGCTCGACAGGGAGCGCCTCATCGTCCACGATGAGCTCGAGACCGATATGCCGCGAAGGTTCCAGTGGCTCCTCCACTTCGACGGAGCCGCCGACGTGCAGCAGACCGGCGAGGACCAGTTCACGGAGACCTTCGGCGGCGCGCGTCTCCGCATCGATGTCCTGACGCCGACGGGCATGGTCTCCGAGATCGACCTCTACGAGCCCACCTGGAACAACATCGCCCGGCCCACATACCACGAGAAGATCCGTCGCCTGCGGCTGGAAACGGAATCGGTGACCTCCACACCTGTGCTTGTTGTGCTGAGCGTGAACAGCATCTCTGAGCGTCCAACGCTCACCGAAAGCCCGGACCTCCTTGTACTCACCTTCGACGACAGCACCCGCGTGGGCCTCAATCGCACAGGTGGCCTCGTGTCGATAGACGGACTACAGACCGACGGACGCGCCGCGATCATCTCCAGGTCCCAACAGGGCGACACTCGCGCTCGCGTAATCGATATGCGATGGTACAGGGATACGACAGGGAGGCGGGTCCGCACCGTGGTCCAGGAGGGGGAGTTCACGCTCAAGGAAGAGAGTTGGGTTCCCGACTTCCAGCCTGGTGCGGCCGATCCCCAGAGCGATTTCGACGGCGACGGCGTAGTCGGGTTTGGCGACTTTGTGGTCTTCGCTCAGGCCTTCGGTTCCGGCTCTGACCTCCCGAACTGGAATCCCGCCTGCGACCTGAACGCCGATGGGAGCATTGGCTTCTCCGACTTCGTGATCTTCGCAGCCAGCTTCGGCTACGTCGCGTAGCATCATCTGGCGGAGAGAGCGCTGGCTCTCCCGTCTGCCTTCTGCCGTCTGCCGCAATTCAGAATGCGTCTGACACGTATCTTGTCTCTACCCGAAAAATCAATACACACGAAAGGACACGCCAAATGGACCTGACCAGGCAACCGCCGCGCCGGCCATCCAACACCTGCGTTGCCGGAATCGTTAACCTGGCGCGGATGACCGACAAGGCGCGAGCTCACAACGACGAGACCATCGGGGAGTTCATTTACGGAGCAGACTCGGGCCTCGACATGATCCTCCTCGATTTCCTCGGGATCTCGCCCGACGACTTCGCTGATGCCGCGGACCGATACGATGACGAGGAGGTGGGACGGTGGGTGCGCCAGGTGTCCGACAGGACCGATGACGAGATCGACGCCTTCAACAGCCACCATATCGGCCGCGAGCCCGACGACGAGGCGGGCAAGAAGCGCCTCCGGGACCGCCTGGAGAAGTATGCGCCCGGGCGGACCGACATCAAGACCGTCTTCCAATCGATAGAGCTCGACGACTGGGCCGGGTTCTGGCCCGTCGACCTCACGGTCAGGGCCCCGCGCTCCCCGTTCTGCAGGGACGTTGCCGGTGTGTTCGGTTGCGCGCGTATGGCCGACAAGGGCCGTGCCGACAGGGCGGGCACCCCGGGCGAGTACAAATACAACTGCCCAATCGATCAAGTCATCCTCGAGTTCCTTGGTATCGCCGCGGAGGGCTATCAGGAGGCCGCCTGCGCAAATCCGAACGACCTGGAGCTCGGCGCCTGGATCCTCGAGAACACCTCACGCACAACCGAGGAGATGCTGGCATTCAACGCCCGGAGCGCCGCCGGAGGACCCGAGTCCGAAGAGCAGCAGACCTTCTTCCGCGAAGCCCTCGCAAACGCGGCCCCGGATCGAACCGACGTGACCACCTGGTTTGATCTCCTCGACGTGGATGACGAGGCCACATTCGGTACCGTGGACCTGACCCGCCACGCACCACGCAGCCCGTACGACCGCAGCGCCGGCGGGATCTGCGAGCTCGCGCGGATGATCGACAAGGGCCGCGCCTTTCTGGGAGGCACGCTGGGCGACTACTGGTACGGAGACGATTCCGGGTTGGACCGAAAGTGCCTCGAGTTCCTCGGGATCTCCGTCAATGACTTCGCCGAGGCCCTGAAGAAGTGCGCGACAGACGACGAGGTCCTCGCTTGGCTCGAGTCGAAGGGCAAGAAGACCGAGGCCGAGATCTCCGCCTTCAACGATATGGCTGAGCGCCTGGGCGCGGGAATGCACGAGGACCTGATCCGTGAACGAGCAATGAGCGTCGACCCGTCCCGCACCGACATCAACACGTGGTTCGCCGTGGTTCAGCTAGATGACCGGGTCTCCATCGCCCGCCGAAAGGCCGGTGTCTAAACTGCTACCGTCCTGGTGATCGGTTCTTACATTAGTCAAAGGGATATGGTGCTCTTCCTCCCCCTTCCCTTTGGAGGGCGGGGGTCGCGAGCGTGCGCAGCGACATGTGGGGTGGAGGGGGCCGGGGGGTAGGTTGGGGTTGGGTTCTACGACCTTGCTTCGCTCCTCTGAGACTCTAACCCGCTATGCCTCTGTCCGTCGAGGATAGGGGCTCCATGGTACACTCGAAGCCCTCTGGGGTTCTGTAGCTCCTTCGCTTGGGACTACCACAGGGCCGTATTCCGAATCCTGGTACGCAATATCAGTCCTTCTCAAAGGAGTCCATTCGTGTCCCAACCGGAAGTCATGCTCTCCAGCCTCACCCGACGCGAGGCCCGGGAGGCCTTCGCCGCCGGCAAGTTCCGCGCGGCCATCGTGCCCACCGGCAGCAACGAGCAGCACCTGGAGCACCTCGCGATGGAGTTCGACATCGCCGCCGCCACCCACGTCGCCCGCGAGGCGGCACTGCGGCTCTATCCCCAGGCGATCGTCAACGTCCCCATGGCCGTGGGGATCTCCGAGCACCACATGAAGCACAAGGGAACAGTCACCGCCAAGCCCGGATCGTGGCTGACCCTGCTCTTCGACGCGGTGGAGAGCCTTGTGCGGCACGGCATCAGGAACGTTCTCATCCTCAACGGACACGGTGGGAACGAGGGACCCGTCTACGGGATCCTGCGCCAGTGGCAGCTCTTCTTCCAGTCGGCAGATCCCGAGGTCAACGTCCAGTTCCACTCCTACTGGAACCTCAGCCGCGAGATCGCCGAGCAACACTGCGAGACCCGCGTTCCCGGTCACGCCGGCGAATATGAGACCGCGATGGCCCTGGCCGTCTTCCCCGAGTTCGTCCGCCACGATGCGTGGCAGGAGCAGAACGAGACGACGCCCATTCAGGCCACGGCAGAGCAAGGGAAGATCCTGATCGAGGCCGCGATCAGCAAGACGGCCGAATTCGTGCAGGGCATGCTGGATGGCGAGAATCGCGACATGCAGCCCAGCCTATTCTCCTATGAGATGCTCGAACAGATGAAGAAGAAATGACCGAAGACGAGCCCGTCGAGTTCCCGATCGACGGTACCCTGGATCTCCATACCTTCCATCCGCGGGATGTGAAAGAACTGGTTCCCGACTACCTCGAGGCCTGTCGCGAGCGGGGGATCCTGGACGTACGCATCATCCATGGCAAGGGCACCGGTGCCCTTCGGGAGACCGTCCACGCGATCCTTCGCCGCCTCCCCGAGGTCGTCGATTTCCACCTGGCCGGCCACGATGCCGGCAGCTGGGGCGCCACCCTGGTTGAGCTGTCTCCCAGGGATCAGGAGAATTCCCATTGAGCCCTACAGCCGACTCCAGGCTTATCGACCTCATCAGAGACGCCCACCGGACCCTCGTCTTCACCGGCGCGGGCGTCTCCACCGCCAGCGGCATCCCCGACTTCCGGGGGCCGCAGGGCGTCTGGAAGACCCGACAGCCCATCTACTTCCAGGACTTCCTCGCCTCCGAGGAGGCCCGGGCGGAGTACTGGCGCGAGAAGCTCGAGGCGTGGGCGGTCTTCCGCGACGCCCGGCCCAACGCCGTGCACGAGGCCACGGCAAGGCTCGAACAGGCGGGCAAGATCGAGGGCATCGTCACCCAGAACATCGACGGCTTGCACGCGAAGGCAGGGACCTCCGTCGACCGGCTGGTGGAACTCCACGGCACCAACGCCCAGGTCGAATGCCTGAGCTGCGGCGAGAGGAGTGACCCCGAAGATCACTTCGCATCCTTCAGGGCCTCCGAACGGTGTCCGACGTGCGATTGCGGCGGCTACCTCAAGTCCGCAACCATCAGCTTCGGCCAGAATCTCCGCGAAGAGGACCTGCAGTGCGCGGCGGACATGGCTGCCTCCGCCGACCTCGCGATCGCCCTCGGCTCCACCCTCTCCGTCTACCCCGCGGCCAACGTGCCCTTGCTCGCGGCGCAACGTGGCGCCCCCTATGTCGTCATCAACCGAGGGGTAACCGAACAAGACGCCAATCCCTCCGTCACCCTTCGCCTGGAGGGCGACGTCACCGAGATCTTCCCCTCCGCCGTGGACGAGGCACTGGCATAGGTTCACTCTTCTGCGAGTCTGAACCCGCTCGGCACCCGATTCCCTTGACGGTCCACCAGTGCGACTTTACATTGCGGCGTCGCAGAACGGCGGGTACCATGTGGCCCTTGGCTCAAGTTGATCTGTCACCCATTTCGTAGCGTCACGACGCGTTTGGATCAGGAAAGGAAGAGACCGATGGCAGACGCACAGGCTCAGGACATAGGCTGGAAGGCGGAGAGCAAGACGGGCGCCGTGGCGGCCGGAGGCGCCGAGGCGGTTGCTGCGGGGATCAAAATCCTCGAGCAGGGGGGCAACGCGGCCGACGCGGCCGCCGCCACGATCTTCGCGCTCAACGTCACCGACCACTTCGCCTGTTCCATCGGAGGCGAGGTGCCTTTGCTGATCTTCGACGCGAAGACGCACGAGGTGAAGGCCCTCAGCGGCCAGGGCAGAGCCCCTCTCTCGCCGGAAGCGATCGGCTGGTATGTGAAGAACGGGATCCCTGGCGACGGCGACATGAAAATGGCCCCCGTGCCCTCCGTCGTGGACCTCTGCGTCACCACCCTCATCCGCTACGGCACCAAAGCATTCGAAGAGATCATCGCCCCGACGTTGGATCTGTTAGACGCCGGGGGCGAGGATTGGCACCCCAGGCTGGCCGTCACGCTCCGGAGGATGGTCGAGGAGGAACGGACCACCGATGGGTGCCGTGAAGAGAAGCTGCAGGCCGCGACCGACCGCTTCTACGGGCGCAACAAGCACCGCAACGACATCGCCGAGGAGCTCGAGGCCTTCTACATCGAGAAGGGCGGCTTCCTTCGCCGGGTCGACCTGGCCACCCACTTCACCACGATCGAGGACCCGGCCACGATCAACTACCGGGGATACACCGTCTGCAAGTGCGGTCCATGGACCCAGGGGCCCTACCTGCTTCAGGCCCTGCGGCTGTTGGAGGGGTTCGACCTCAAGGACATGGGTCATCTGTCGGCCGACTACGTCCACGTCGCCGTGGAGTCGCTCAAGCTGGCCATGGCCGATCGCGACACCTACTACGCCGACCCGTGCTTCTCGGGCGTTCCGCTGCCGCTGTTGCTGTCCGATCCCTACACCGAGCTCCGAAGGCCCCTCATCGACATGCAGCAGGCAGCCCTGGAAGTCCGTCCCGGCGATCCCTACAACATGAAGGCCCTGAAGGACGGCGGCCCGTTCGAGCCGTGGGTCGGCGGCACCACCACGTGCGTCATTGCCGACCGCTGGGGCAATGTCGTCGCCGCCACGCCCAGCGCCAACGTCCACCGCCCCACCGTCGACGGAGGTCAGGCAGGCGTTACCTACGGCAATCGCCTGCGCAGCCTCAACACCACCCCGGGACATCCCAACCGCATCATGCCCGGCAAGCGCCCGCGCATCACCCTCACGCCCACCCTGGTCCTGAAGGAGGGCCTGCCTATCCTGGCCATCAGCGTCGCCGGCGGCGACCTCCAGGATCAGGCCACCCTCAACCTGCTGCTCGACTACGTCGAATTCGGGATACCGCCCGAGGAGGCCGTCACCGCACCCCGGTTCTCCACCGCGCACCACCAGGACTCCTTCGACCCCAATCCCAACCGCGAAGAGACCTTCAAGCAGGCCGGGTCGCTCACCATCAACGATACCGTGAGTCAGGACGTTCGGGATGAGCTTGCCGGGCGTGGGCACACGATCGAGGCCAAATCGGGCAACATCGCCACCCCTGTGATGCTCCACATCGATCGCGACAGCGGAATCCTCAGCGCCGCTGGCGACCCCGCCGCACGCCGCCACGCCGCAGGTCTGTCCTAGGGCGTCGACCCAACACCTACTGGGGGCCAAGAATCCATGCGATATAAGATCGCACGGATCCAGATGCGCGCCCGCCATGCCCTCAGCCGGTCCTATGGTTCTCCTCACGATGGACGTTCCGGACATCCAGCCCACACCGACACGACAGCTCTTCGTTGACAACGCGATGATCGCCCGGAAGTCGGGCGTCGTCCGCGAGACCCACCCGTGTATGAAGCTTCCGGAGCCGGTGGTCCAGGGGCGAGAGCCGTGGGAGGGACCGAACGTCGATGAGCGCGTCTACATCTACGGCACGGTCCTGCCGGCCGATGAGGAAACCGGGTATCGGATGTGGTACATGCGGTTCCGGGACCGCGTGCTCTACGCCACCTCCGAAGACGGCATCCACTGGCACCGACCCAATCTCGACCTGGTGGACGACGAGGGCAGCCGGTGCAACAACAGCCTCCCCATACGCCTCCACAGCCCCAGCCTGATTCTGGACCCCGACGAACCCGATGGCAGCAAGCGCTACAAGATGCTTGGGGTCGGCGAGGGCCCCGGAGGCCGGGGTTACTGCGTCGCCCACTCGAGCGACGGTCTGAGCTGGCATCCCCACACGTACAACCCCGTTCTCACCGGGGGCGACACGTGCACGCTCGCACGGGATCCCGCTTCCGGCGAGTATCTTGCCTTCCACAAGCGGTACACCCGCCACCGTGGACAGGATCGCCGTCTGGTCTATCTGTCAACGAGCGGAAACCTGCAGGACTGGTCGGAGCCCAGGCTTGTGATGGCCCCGGACGCGGAGGACGACGAGCAGACCCTCAGCGAGGGAGGGTGCCTCTCCCAGTTCTACAACATGTCCGCGTTCCCCTGCGCAGGTCAGTGGGTTGGCCTGGTCACCCACTTCCGCTATTCCGGTCCTCCCCCAGAGAAGGGACCCGAGCAAAGCCCGCACGATGGTCCCATCGATGTCCAGCTGGTTCACAGTCGCGACGGCCGTACCTGGTCGCGATGCGATGATCGTTCCCCCGTAATCCCCAGCGGGCCCTATGACTACGATGCCGGATGCATCCTCGGCGTCGCGAACCAGCCAGTGGCGGTTGGTGACGAAGTCTGGATCTACTACACGGCCATCACCACCACCCACGGCGGGTATGTGCCTAGGAAGAGGGTAACCATCGGCCGCGCGTCCTGGCGCCTCGACGGTTGGGTCTCGCTCAACGCGGGTCCAGATGGCGGCACCGTCGAAACCACGGATCTCCAGACGTCAGGAGGCAACCTGCAGGTCAACGCAGATGCAGGTCGCGGCGAGCTTAAGGTTGAGATTTCGGATCCGTCAGGTGCTCCCCTGACTGGGTACGGCTTCGCCGACTGCGAACCGATGCGGATCGATCACGTGCGACACACGATCCTATGGAGAGACAGGAACAGGTTGCCGGAGGATCGTCCATTTCGGCTTCGGTTCCGGTTTAGGGACGCCAGCCTGTTCAGCTACTCGATCGGCTGAAGGAGTAGCGACGATGAAACGCGTTTGCCTGTCACTGCTCGTTGCTGCAATCGCAGGTTTGGGGTGCGAAGGCCCCACACCTGACACAGAGGGCGTTGATCGGAGATCTGCCTCGAGGCCGGCGACAACCCCGCTGGAGGCAACCTACCTCATCGAAGGCCATGCGGTGTCCCTCGTGGGCGGCCACGCCGAATCGCCCGCGGCCCCCGGCTCCGCTACACGCATCCAGACGGACGTTTTCGGTGAACCGGCCCACGGTGACCTCGACGGCGACGGCGATGGGGATGCGGTCCTCTTACTTATCCACGATCCAGGTGGAAGCGGTACCTTCGCCTATCTGGCGGCCGCAATCAAGTCCGACGGTGGGTACGTGGGAACGAACGCGGTCCTCCTTGGCGATCGGATCTTGCCACACCGTATCACCGTCCTGAGCGGCCTGGCCATCGCGGACTACCTCGGCCGGCAGCCCGATGAATCCATGTCGGCCGATCCCACCGTCGGAAGGACGAAGATCCTGGTCGTCGACGGTGGCCGCTTGAGCGCAGTCGATCCAAGCGGTGAGAGTGGTCCCCACATCGTGGTCGAGTCCCCCTCGCCCGGATCGGTGATCGCCTCGCCGCTGCGGGTCTCCGGCCGCGCCCGGGGCACGTGGTTCTTCGAGGGCGACTTCCCACTTCTGCTCCTCGACGCGCAGGGGAATGTGCTCGCCAGAAGCTACGCAACAGCACGCGGCGCGTGGATGACCCGCGATTTCGTACCGTTCGAGGGAACCCTCGAGTTCCGCTCGCCCGAGGCGGGAATCAACGGGATCCTGCGCCTGATCAAGGACAACCCGTCAAACCGGCGCGAGCTCGACAACGCCATTGAGATACCGATCCGTTTCAGATAGAGAATTGCGCACAGGAGGCCCGACAGGTGACGGAATACGCAGCCAGACTCGAGCTCGATGTCCCCCGCCTGCTGACCGACGACGTGGATGTGCACTTCGGCTTCCCTCGGGTCGTACGCGCACACAACCG
>JASLMQ010000063.1 GCA_030746455.1 Candidatus Latescibacterota bacterium | reverse complement strand
TTCGGCGCCGGTTTCCGCGGTCTCCGGCCTGTTGAAGACCCGCTCTCCCACCAGCGCCGCGGCGTCGTCGGTGATGTGCCTCAGGCTGAACATGACCACCCCGCGGGCCCCCTGCGCGCGGCAGACCTCGACCTGCAGGCGGATCTGCTCCGCGTGGTCGGCGCGCGGCCGCCCGTTCGCCGTCTTGTAGAGGGAGATACCTGGGACAATTTGCCTCATGTCCGTGTCGAGGGTCTTCCACCAGGCAAACGCTTCCTCCAACTGCTCGGGCGTTTCGACGTAGCACATCGGAATGGCATAGTGAAGGAGGCCCTCCCGGAGCCAGCGGGGCCAGTCCTGGAGCACGCCATTCGCGGCGACCTCGCTCCGGAACACGGCTGCGGTAACGGCGCGGTCGGGTTTGGCCCGTCTGGATGCCCGGGACACCTGGTCCACGAGCTTGGTTATCTGGTCCTTCCGCCACTGGTCCCAGGTCTGGTGCTTGTCGCGCTCCCCGGCGATGCTGATCATCTTCGATCTGTGAGGCACGAAGCTGTCCTCTCTGTCCATGGGAAGGAGGAGGCGCTCTTCATTGAAGTATCTTCCCGAGCGCTTGAAGCCCAGGAGCTGCTGGGCCGCGGCGCTGTTTCGCATGGCGTAGACAGGGCCGTCGATGAAGAGGGCGCCGCCGCCGTTGCGGACGAAGGTGACCAGGGCCTGGGCCTGGGCGTCGGTCATCAGGTAGTGCTTGGGGAGGACCACGGGGGTCGAGCCCGACAGCGTCAGGATGTCGTCGTCGCGGATCTTGGTTGGCGTGAATCCCAGGGCGATCAGCCAGGCTCTGGCATCCTGGTAGAATCGGTGGGTGTATTTGACGGCGTTGATGTCCGAATCCAGCAACAGAACCCGGCTTTTCGCCCCCAGCCGGGCCAGGGCCCGCCTCATGGCGTCGTGAATCGCGCGGGGGGTGTTCATGTCGGCGTGCCAGTTGAACAGGATCACCTCTCCCGCGCCCAGGGCGTTGGTGGCAATGGCGGGGGTCTGGTCGCCAAAATAGGCCAGGACCTGGGCCGTTGTCGGCTCGGCGAGGGGATTCCCCCGGAAGTGGCCGTAGGCGGGCAGCTCGGGGTAGGTGAGGGTGCCTATGTCGACGCCGGCCTCCTGTTCCGCCCGGGCGACAACGGTTGGATCGACGCTGATGTCCTTGCCGTTGAAGCGGATGTAGTCGAAGTGGAGACCGGCGACGTCGTAGTTCTGCAGGACCTCCAGCATCACCTTGGTCTGCCAGTTTCTCACATCCGGGCGGCAGAGGTCGAACCACTCCACGCGTTGACCCATCAGGTCCATAGCCATCCAAGTCGGGTGCTGCTTGAAGACCTCGGATCCCCGGGTGTTCCTGCCGTTCACGAACCACGCGTGGATGTCGATCCCCCGGTCGCGGCCCTCCTCGACCAGGTAGGCCAGAGGGTCGAACCCAGGCTCCACGGAGGCGTTGGTCGGCACGTAGGCGCTCTGATAGCAGGCGGTGGCCCCCCAGTAGAAGACCAGCACGTAGAGGGCGTTCAGGTTCATCAGCTCGGCGCGACGGAGCATCGCATCCGCGGACGGGCGGTCCTTGCACGAGGTGCCCCAGACCCAAGCGCCGCGGAGGGTGAGGGTCTCGGGTGGCGTTTCGGCCAGGCAGGGAGGGGCACAGAGCGCCAGGAGGAGGGCCAGCAGCAGGGGGAATCGGGCGTTCATAGGGAAGCGGGCCCGCGTGGGAGCACAGGCCGAATCGGGTGTGGCTCAGCGGGTGAGCGCATGTGCGGCAAAAGGGTCACCATGGGACAGAAACTCCCAGGCTGGAAGCAACCTTCTCGAGAGTGTGGCGATTTTCCTCAGGGAGAGGAATGCCATCCAGAGACCAATCGCGCTCGCGCTGCCATTCCAGCGATCCCGGCACCTCGGCGGTTTCCTTGCCAGGTATGGGCTCGAGGGACCGGCTCGACGCGATGATGCGCGTGACCTCGCTGCGGAAGCCCTCTGCGTCGCCCACCAGGTCCGGGCGCAGGGCAATGAGGAGGAATCCCCTGTTGGCGCCGGGATATTCACGTTCACCAGCCGGCATCGTGCCGGCCAGGGCGCCCCCCAGGATGGTGGAGACGAACTTGAGGCCCAGGCTTTTGAGGAAGGGATCCGTGAATTCGACCGCCGCCTGCTCAAGCCGGGCCCGGTCTGTGAACATGTTGACGTTGAAGTCGAAGACAAAGGGCGGGTCGCCGGCCGTGGGGATGCCGAAGCACATCGGCGGCGCCTTCACGGCATCCCACACGGTGGCGTCGGGATCGCCGGGGGCCTCCCAGTCGGAGCCGCCTGCAAAGCCGATGGTGATCAGGCCGTGCGGCAGGGCCATCCTGGCGTAGATCCCCATGCTGCCCACGTGACCATTGTACCGAGTTGCCACAGTCGCGAGGCCGCTCTCGTTGGCCTTCCGGATGGCGGCCTCCGTGGCACGGGTGGCGGCCAGGTAGCCAAGCCCGCCTTCGCCGGAAAACAGCGCGCTGACGGGCGTTTCTTGCAGGATTCTGATCTCCGGGCGGGGGTTCAGCTCGCCTTCCTGGTACTGGTGGACATAGCGTTGGAGCTGCCGTGTACCGTGGCTGAAGACCCCACGCAGGTCCACGTGGGTGAGGCATTTTGCCACAAGGCAGGCGTCGTCCTCCGGGAGGCCCGTCCGACGGAGGATCTCTGTGGCCATTTCACGGAGTGGGGCAGGATGGACACGGATTTGCACGCTGTGATCGTCGCCTCTGGCCGACAACGAAAGACTCCTTGGGATTTGGTTGACGTCGGCAATTGGTGGACTTGTCTGCGATTAGTATACCCCTCGCACAAGGGCGATGTCAACCCAAAACCTGGGACTACGAAAAACGTCCCGGCTGCTGTTGCTGACCTGTGTTGGTGGCATCATTGCAGTCGGCCGGGACAGGCTGCATACGCGAAGAGATCGAGGGAGAGATCCCCTAAGAGCAGAGCGGGGGCGGTAGCTCCGGCCTGATTCCCCTCCGCGGACCTTAACTTGTGGCCCCCAAACATACCCACGTCTCTCCCCTGTCAGTCCTTTCGTGTCTTTCGTGCCTTCCGTGGTGACGCCTTCCAGGGTTAGCTGCAGGTGGGGCAATCGGGGTCCTTCCGAACGGTGACGACCATGAATTCGGCTTCGGCGCCGTCCCAGACCAGGAGCCTATGCTTCAGGTTGGTTCCGAAGCCGCTGAGATACTTGATGGCCGCCACGGCCTCCAGCGTGCCGATGACGCCGTGGACGGCCCCCAGGACGGGGAAGACCTCCTTCGGCTGCCACCCCCCGGCCTACTACCTGCCTGTCCCGGCATGCTTAAAGCCGGGGATCCGAGATCCGGTGCCCTCTCAGGAGTGATCGACCGAGGCACAGGGGCACGGCGCGCCGTGCCCCTACGGTAAATCTCTGCGCGTGAAACGGACATGTTGAGGAACGCCCCTACCCCTCACCCTCCGACGTCATTGACGGCGGGGCATCCTCCGGGCGTGAACCCCAGTCCCGGTTAGGCTCCGGGCCCAGGGTGAGGACCAGGTGGGCGCCGGCAACGGCATCGCGATGGCGGATCCAGGGCCTCTCGAGCGGCTCGCCGTTGAGCTGGGCCGACTGGATGTAGACGTTGTCGTCGGAGTTGCGGCACGTTTCGATGACGAACGCGTCGCCACCGTAGAAGCGCCGGTCCAGGTGGATCGTGATCCGGTCGAACACTGGGCTCATGATTTCGTAGACCGGATCTCGGGCGGCGCCGCCCCGCAGATCGAAGAGGCCCAGCGCGAGCAGGGCACTGGTGGCCGCGGCCTTGCCCTGGTCGTCGTCCTCGCAGAAGCCCAGCGGCTCGACGGATCCGAAGGTGCGCTCCCTGACGCGGCGGGCCCACTTCTGCGCGAGCCAGGGGGCGCCGGCGTGGTTGAAGAGATGGGCGACGTAGCGACCCGGCTCGTTGCCGTAGTTGACGTATGCCTCGTCGCGGCGGAGTTCGGGCTTGGGGGCGTAGAAATCCATCGCCTCGGTCTGCTCGAACGCGTGGTTCAGACGCTCGACGAAGGGATCTCGTCCGCCCATCAGACGGATCAGGTCCTGGATGTCCTGGGGCACG
>JASLMQ010000062.1 GCA_030746455.1 Candidatus Latescibacterota bacterium | reverse complement strand
GCTTGGGCGGACGCCCCCGCTTCTCGGCTGTGGCCTTCATTTCGTTCCGAAAGTACGAGATGATCTTCTCGCTCGCCTTCTCCCCCTGCATGTTCACCGCCGTCGCTGCTCCGATCGTTCCCCCCTCCACCATCACGATGTGCTGGGTGGCAAGAGAGATGAGCGCGCCTGCTGAGATCGCACGAGGGTTGATGAAGGCGATCGTCTTGACCTCACTGTAGAGAACCGCGTCGCGGATCGTCAACGCCGCGTCCAGGGCCCCCCCTGGCGTATCGATGTCGAACACCACCGCCGAGACGCCCTCCGCCTCAGCGTCCTCCATCACCCGCGAGATGAAGGCCGCCAGGCCCTTCTCGATGGTTCCCTGAATCGGCACCACGTACACCGTGTCCGCCGCCGTGGACGACACCGTGGAGCTCAGGACCAGCCCGACCATCGATGCGATCCAGATTCTGCGCCACATAACTGTGTCCCTATCGAGTCTACAACAGATGGCCCACCCATCGCAGGCCGATGGACCGGGGCCCTGTCTGCGTACCGCCACACCCTATTCAGTGTACCACATGCCCACCATAATGTCAACGCTTTTGGCGATCGTCTGCGTCGCTCCTCCAATGCGTGGCCAACCTCGGAAATCCCTTCGCCGCAAGGGAATACCGCCCTCCAGACCCGCCTTCTACCGGCTGATTCACGCTTGACATCCCTCCCCTATCCTTGTATCTTTCTCCCTCTGAAAGCGGGGCGGCGTAGCTCAGCTGGTAGAGCAGTGGAATCATAATCCATTGGTCGGGGGTTCGAGTCCCTCCGCCGCTACCAAACTGAACGTTCTGTGGCTGAAGGCGCTTGCGTTGTCGCGAGCGCCTGCTTTCTTGCACCGACGAACCTCTGAACGCCCCGCCGACAGAGGCACAAAGGAGCCGGCGATGAGCCAGTACTTCACGATCCATCCGGACAACCCGGAACCCCGACTGATCCGACGGTCGGTTGAGATGATCCGCGAGGGAGGAGTGGTGGTCTATCCCACCAATTCGGGATATGCGCTTGGGTGCCAGCTTGGGAACAAGGGGGCGATCGAGCGGATCTGGAGGATCCGCGATCTCAACGCCAAGCATCACTTCACCCTGGTCTGCCGGGATCTGTCTCAGGTGGGTACCTTCTCTAACTTCGACACGCCGGCCTACCGGCTGGTCCGGGCGAACACACCGGGGCCGTATACCTTCATCCTGCGTGGCACTCGGGAGGTGCCCAGGCGCCTGATGCACCCCAAGCGGAAGACCCTCGGGTTGCGCATTCCCGAGAACAGGATCGCACAGGCGCTCCTGGCCGAGCTGCACGAGCCGATGCTGACAACGACGCTGATCATGCCCGGCGACAAGCTCCCGATGACCGATCCGCTGGAGATCCGCACACGGCTCGAGAAGCAGGTGGACCTGGTAATCGATGGCGGCTATGCCGGCGGCGAACCGACCACGATGGTGGACCTGACCGGAGACACGCCCCGGGTGCTGCGCGAGGGCAGAGGCGACGCAGCTCAGTTCAGCTAGACCGAACCACCCAGATGGCAGACTCCGGGCGGTTTCCCACACGGGACCGCCTTTCTCCTTTTCTTGCGTCAGTTTTGCTTGATCTGCTCCTGTCCTGGCATTATCATGGCCCTACGCTGAAGTCGGCCACGCGAAAGCCAGGTCCCCAACAATCAAGAACCAGGAGGTCTCCCATGGCGAGCACGTCAGACAACCTCAGCGAGGCATTTGCCGGAGAGAGCCAGGCAAACCAGAAGTACCGTTCATTCGCGGACAAAGCCGAACAGGACGGACTCCCCAACATCGCTTGCCTGTTCAAGACCACCGCCGAGGCCGAGCGCATCCATGCCGCGGGGCACCTCCGGGCGATGGAGGGCGTCGGCTCGACCGCTGAGAACCTTCAGGCGGCCATCGACGGCGAGACCTTCGAGTACACGAAGATGTATCCGCCCATGCTCGAGCAGGCCGAGGCCGACAGCCACCGCGCCAGGGTCATGTTCGGGTTCGCGGTCAAGGCAGAGGAAGTACACGCCGGGCTCTACGGCAAGGCCCTGGAGGCCGCGAAACAGGGCAAGGATCTCGAGGAGGCCGAGGTCTACCTCTGTCCGGTCTGCGGTCATATCGAGCTCGGCGGCGCGCCGGACGCCTGTCCGATCTGCGGCGCCAAGAGCGACAGATTCGTTCAGGTCTAGCAAGGTCACGCCAGGATTGAGGGCCGGGCGAGATCGCGGTTGTCGCATGCAGAAGGACCCCGTCGGTTCACCGTCCGGCGGGGTCCTTTCGTTGCCCTAACATCGAGGGATCAACCGGGAATGGATCCAGGTATCCGAGGTATGTACGGCGAGGCGCTATAGACGAGGAGACCTTGGAGATGAGCCAGTACACGTGCGGTGTCTGCGGGTATGTATACGACGAGGAGCAGGAGGGAACCGCCTGGGGTGATCTGCCCGATGACTGGGCTTGTCCGCTCTGCGATGCCGATAGGTCGATGTTCGAGTGCGAGGACCTGCCTGAGGCCGGTGCACCGTCCGAGACCCAAACGGTGGATGTGTCTGAAGCTCCCTATCTCAGCGAATGGCAGAGGCCTTCGGACGACCGCGAGCCGTATATGGCCGACATCCATCGGATGGCCGAGACGGGCGAGTCCATCTCGGAGCCCATGCGCACCCGCCTGCGGAGCATCTCCTGGGACGACATCCTTATCAAGGGGGCTCAGCTCTCGAAGATCCCACTCAATGAAGACGTTGTCGTCAACACCCAGACTGTCATTGGCCCGGATGCGAAGACCCCCCTGGTGCTCGACACTCCACTCTACGTGACCCACATGTCTTTCGGCTCTCTGTCGAAAGAGGCCAAGCTCTCTCTCGCCAGGGGAAGCGCCGCAGCCAGAACCGCCATGTGCTCGGGCGAAGGAGGCATCCTGCCGGAGTCGATGGAGAGCGCGTGCCGCTACATCTTCGAGTACGTTCCGAATCGATACAGCGTCACAAACGAAAATCTCAGAAGCGTGGATGCTGTCGAGATCAAGATCGGGCAGTCGGCGAAGCCGGGACTGGGAGGGCACCTGCCCGGCAACAAGGTGACGGAAGAGATCGCCGCGATCCGTGGGTTTCCCCAGGGCGCCGATATCCTGAGCCCGGCCCACTACGACGATATCCACGATCGGGACAGTCTCAGGGAGAAGGTCGTGTGGTTGAGGACACAGTCGGAGGGGAGGCCGATCGGGATCAAGCTCGCGGCAGGGAACATCGAAGCCGACCTGGAAGTCGCCCTCTACGCCGAGCCCGACTTCGTCACCCTCGACGGGCGGGAGGGGGGAACCGGATCGGCACCCAGATTCGTGAAGGATGCAACGTCCGTGCCGACCCAGTTCGCGCTCTATCGGGCGAGGAAGTTCCTGGACGAGAGCAAGGCGAATGGCGTCTCCCTGCTCATCACGGGCGGCCTGCGCGTCTCGTCGGACTTCGCAAAGGCCCTGGCAATGGGCGCCGACGCCGTGGCCATCGGCACGGCAGCAATGATCGCCATCGGGTGCCAGCAATACCGGATCTGCAACACCGGGAAGTGCCCGGTTGGCATCGCCACGCACGATCCGGAGCTACGAGCTCGACTGAGCGTCGAACGCTCGGCTGAGCGACTGACCAACTACCTCGCCGCGTGCACGAAGGAGCTTGCGGATTTCGCCCGGCTCACGGGCAACAGTAGCGTGCACGCACTCTCGACGGAAGACCTGTGCACCACCAGCTCCGAGATCTCCAACCACACGGCCATAGAGCACGTCTGAGCCGATTCCACACCCGGGAACGGGTGACTATTCCAGCGCGTGCGCGATGAAAGGGTTGCTGCATGGATAGCCCTCCGTCGCCCACATCACCTGCTCGTCGGGTGACATCACGATTGCACTGTCCGTATGGAGTCCGCCTGCCCCGTGCTGGCATATTCCCGTTGGGTCGTCGTGCGTTCGGTAGAGATCCGTCAGACCCTCGAAGCTCCTCTCGACGTGCGGATCCAGGGCCGCCAGTCGGTTCGTGCGCTCCCTGCTGTTCTCCATGAGGTCGGACGCGGGGTCATCCCTTCCCTGGAGGGCAGGTCCCACGCAATGATTGGTCTGCCAGATCGCCTCTCCCGCGGACCCCGGACGTCGGATCTCCTGCCCATCGACATGTACTTCGAGAATGGCCACGTCCCCTTTCGCATCGCCCATCAGAATGCTCATCCCGTTCCGCGAAATCGTGTGAGCGGCGCACATCGCCTCGGCCTCGGCGACCGTCTCGCATCGCTCCGCCATCGCGTGCAACAGGAATAGCGTTGGAATCCCCCCATCATTCGTGACCGCTCCCGAGAGTCCGGTCATCCCCAAGCAGAATCCCGTCTCGTTCACTGCCGAAGTCGTCCAGATCGTCCCCACGAAGTGCATCTGCACCGACCGGAACCCGTCGACCGGCGACGTATGGTTTACGGCATTGTACCCCAGCTCCACCTCGGGCACGTCGTCCGACTTCCCAAGCCACACGCGACCCTCACCCGTTCTGAATCCATAGATTGAGCAGGCGGAGCCTCCCGGCGGCAGACCGATCTCGAAGCCCAGGTTCAGTTCGTAAAGGTCCTCGATCGGCAGCCCTGCACCCTCGGCGATCCCCTCGATCTCGTCGCATCCCGAGGGACACAGGTCTCGGATCTCGGCCGTTCGGTCCTTCGCCCGCTTCCGCCGCCCGATCGGGTCGAGCCCATCCCGCCACCCCCCGCCCTCCACCTTGTATCCTTCCCGGTAGGTGGCGATCAGACGCGCAATCCCATCGCGCGCGGCTTCCCCGTGTGCAACGCCCCTTTCCCTTGCCGTACCGCCGGATCTGAGATAATGCACGTCGGTCTCCACCAATACACGTGGGTTAGGGTTGGTATCTCTGAGCCGAATTGCTATCTTGGCCCTTCCATTGCCAACGAGCCACGCCTGCCCTCCGTAGCTACGACAGGAGCGAAGGAGGGGATCACGCCACAGAGCGCTTTGTCTCTCAGTAGAGGAATCCCCATGCCATTCGCCCCTCGCACCATGGTCCAGCGCGACCGTCACGAAAGCACTGGCAACGCCTCGCTCCTCGTGGTCGTGAACGGCTCGGGAAGCTACACGGACACGTCCATCGTCGACGTGACCGTCCTCGTCGCGCTCCAGCACTTCAAGTTCCCGTACCGGATCCACGATCTGGCGACCGGTCCGCTCACGTCCGACCTTCTCGCTGAATGCGCCGCCGTCGTGCTTGCCCAGGCGAGGCTGGGAGACGCCCTGTCGCTCGAGGAGACGGACCTCGTTGCATCGGCCGTCGAGGAATCGGGCGTGGGCCTGGTCAACTTCGACGGCGACCTCCGGCTCTACCAGCCACCCCTCCTGCGCCTATTCGGTCTGGAGGTCGATCCCATCCCCATGGCCTCCGACCTCCTGCGGATCCACACCGACGAACACTTCATCACTCGCACGCAACGGCAGGGCAGCCTGGTCCGCCTGAACCGTCCGGTCACCTTCGCACAGATCAAACGCGTCGGGCGTAACGTCGCAGAGCTTGCGCAGGCCGCTCTGGGGAAGGACCAGCTCATCTTCTCGCGCCACAACGTCCCTGGCACAGCCTACGAGCCCGACCAGTTCCCGGCGGTCCTCGCCGCGACAGCCGGGAGGGGTCGTGCGGTTCAGTTCGCGTGCAGTCCCCGGATCTGGCACAGGGAGTTCTTGGGCCACGGGATGGGACTGGACGCGCTCTTCTGGCGGGCCATCGTGTGGGTGGCAAGGAAGCCGTTCGCCGCATTGATGATGCCGCCCTACGTTTCGGTCCGCGTCGACGACGGCAGCGGACGCCACGATTTCGGCTACGTCGACGTGCTGAATCGACATGGACACCACCCGCTCATCTCGTGCCTGCTCGACAGCATCCCCGACGAGGTGGTGCCTTTCATGCAGGCGAAGCACGCCTCAGGAGAAGCGGACTGGGATGCACACGCCTTCAGCTACTACGATCTGATTCCCTTCGACTTCGGGATCGGGGAACGCTCGGACGCCGACCTGCGCGCGCGCTTCGAGCGTATCGATGCCTGGTATGCCCAAAGGGAGATTCAGCCCCCGGCGACCGCCTACTTCCACTGGGGTGAGATCGGCATCCGGGCCCTGCCCCATCTCAAGTCCCGGGGAAGGACCTACCTCTACGCCACCTATGACATCGGGCAGCTCAAATGGGAGCGTCTGTTCCCCGGCTGGTGGCCCTATGGCCTCAACAGCCTGTTCTACGACTACCTGCCGGACGACCCCGATATGTACAACGTGGGCGCCGTGCTGCCCCGCCACCTGGTGGAACCCGATGTCCTCACCGGATGCACCACGTGGGCCGGTGACAACCCCACCAACGATATGGATAAGGCCTCCGACCGGGCCGCCGAAGCCGTGCGCCTTGCGCTCGACAGCGGCTTCTACGCGGAGATCACCACCCACGAGCAGAAGTTCGGCGTGCTCACCCTCGAGGAGATCGATCGCTGGCTGTCTCTGATCGACACGAAGACGGAGCCGTACGACATCCGCAAGGTCGGCCACGAGCATGCCCTGTCCTACACCCGCGCAAGGGACGAATCGTGGATTTCCACTGCGTCCACCACGGCCGGGAGATCCCTCGAGCTCGAGCTGGACGGGGCGTCCGAGATGGCGCTCGAAGTGGGGAGATTTGACGATGAGGACGAGGACGTGGCTCTCAGGTGGGAGACCGTTCCGTCGTTCAGGGGTCCGACGACAGCTGACTGCTGATCCCCATCTGGGCGCAGGCCCGCAGTCGTCGCCACGTTCGGTCGCAGGCCTCGATGTTCTCTCGTCTGTAGTAGTCGCGGATGCCCACGGCGATGCCCAGGATCAGGCCTCGCCGGCCCAGATTCCCAAGGGCGTTCTCTACCGCGCCCGCCGTTTCCTCGGGGGTACACTGGACGAAATGCTCGGGGCCGCTCAGGCCTCCCCAGACCGACTTCCCCGGGAGGGAATCACGCAGGTGCTTCAGCTCGAGACCGTCCGTTGGTAGGGACGGGTCGGCGCCGTGCAGGCAGTCGAACGCCATCTCCTTCAAATCCGGAAGGAGGCCCACAATACCTGTATCCATCAGGTACACCACGACCCCTCCCGCCTGGTGCACCTTCCGGGTGAGATCCTCAATGGCGGGCCTGGCGTACTCCCGGTAGATCTTCGGACTCCACAGATCCATGGATTCGAACCAGCCGCTCCGGATCACGCCCTCGATCCCGAGGTCCAGCAGGAGCTCCGCCCGGCTGCTGTAGGCCGCATCGAGATGGTCGACCATCCGTCGGGCCATCCCGGGTTGCTCGAGCACCACCGCGACGGCTTCCTCAGCCGTGTAGTGATAGAGGTGGGCGTTCAGCCCGCTGAACACATTCGCAAAGAGCGGCACGTCGAACTCGTCCGCCAGTTCGCGTGCCGCCCTGTGGGACTGCACCAGCTTGTCTTCCTGACGCGGATCCCCTATCGGAAACAGGTACTGGAACGCGTCCACGTCTTCCGGACCCTTGAAAGGCATTTCGACGTATCGCGAGGTTCGAAAGCTGTCCTGCAGGGATACGAACGGCCTATCCTCCTGAACCGCCGGCCAGTCCGCGGTCACCTTCAGTCTCTCGCGAATGGTTCCCGAGGGCGTCCTCCACGTCTGGTCGATCACCGTCTGTCCATCAACAGACTCACGACGCAGATCGACCTCGACATCCGCGCCGGGCGGGATGTATCCCCCCACCGTCACGAACGCGTCCCATCCCCACTCTCTGTAGGTCGCGAGCCTCTCTCGTTCGCTCGTCCAGCCCGCCATCTCGTGTCTCGGCGCCCGCCAGAAGCGGAACCCGTTGGGCACGTGGTCCACATCCTCCGACCGAATCGCGCTCAGAACCCGCTCCTTCGAGGTCATCGCCACCGGCATTCCCCCTCCACTCCATGCTGCGAAGAGAAGTCTATGGGACAGGCTACCTTCTAAAGGGGTCGGACGTCAAGCGAAAGACGACAGACCACCGACGACAGACGACGGTAGGAACCCGCGCAATGGTTCGGCCGTGGTCCGTCGTCTGTGGTCTGTGGTCGCTACTCCTTCTCCAGCAACTTCAACGGATTCACCCCAAGGATCTTCTCTCTCAGCACGTCATCGATCCGAGCCGCGCGGATCAGACCCAGCCGGTACTCGATCGGATCAGCGAAGCTGAACCCATAGTCCGTTCCCCACAGCAGCCGGTCGGGATCGCAGCGTTGGCACAGGATCTCCATCGCGCGCATGTGGGGGCCGCACAGCGTCGCCCACACGTTTGGGTGTCGCATCGCCTCGACCGCGCTGCGCCAGTTCCACAATAGCCCGGAATGGCCCAGCACGAGGCGCGTCTGCGGGAACCGTCGCGCCAATCCGCCGATCTGCTCCGAAAGGCTGTAGCACGGCGTGCCGTCATGAAAGAAGACCGGTATGCCGGCCTCCCCGGCAAGCGCGCAGATCTCGCCGAAAACCGGGTCGGCCGTACTGAAGCCCTGGACCCAGGGATGGTACTTCAGACCCACGAGACCGAGGTCCTCCAGACACCGTCGGGCCTCGTCCACCGCGGCCTCTCCCTGCTGGGGCCAGGTTGTGCCCAGCCCCAGGATTCGGTCGGGCAGGCGCTTCTGGAGCTCCGCCAGCCGGTCGTTGTCCTGCTGCGCCCTATCGAGCCGATGGATGCCGTAGTGTGGCATCACATAGGCCTTGTCTATCCCGTGTTCGTCAAGCTTCGCCAGCCAGTTCTTAGGGTCGCCGCCATCGCGGTCTTCGAAACCAATTCCCCAGTGCGTGTGGCAGTCCACGATCATAGCGCGCCTCGCTTCTCGAGAAGCCGGAGCAGGTTCCCACCGCAAACGTCGTCCCAAAGAGGGCGAGGAAGAACCTTCCGCATCTGGGACCACTCGAAGGCCAGGTCGTTGATGGGCGCATACGACCCGGCAATCCCCTTCTTCTGGCCGGCCTCCTCGACGTACCTGTAGAACTGGAAGGGACGGGCGAGGGAGGATTCGATGCTCACGCGATCGGACGCCTTCGCCGCCTCCACCATGTCGTTCCAAAGATCCGTGGCCCCGCAGTGCCCGATGATCAGGTCCGTTTCGGCGAACCGCTCAACGAGGTCGATCACCTGCCAGGGAGTCGCGTTCCCCGGTGGCCCCGTGTGGACGTACACCGGCAGCCTCGCGGTGCCTGCGGCCTCGAGCAGCGGCCACACGAGCTCATCGTTCGCCTGGTAGCCCTGAACGAAGGGGTGCAGCACGAGTATTCGCGCCCCGTCTCCCACTGCCCGACTCATCTCGTCCAGGGCGCCCTCACCGTACCAGGGATTGACCGAGCAGGCGGGGATGAACCGGTCGTGATGGCGGGAGGCGGTGCTCCGCATCTCTGCGTTCCCCTCCCGGTTCCGGACCGCCAGGCATCGATCCACGGGCACGATCACCGCGCGGTCCACCTCTGCCCGGTCCATCGCCTCGAGCAAGCCATCTTCCGTGAGATCGAACTCCCGATCCACACCCAGTGTGCAGTACCCATCAACCGTCATCATCTTACCTCTTGCATTTGGCATTTTTCACTTTGCATTTCCCTTCCCTCTCCAGCCCGCCCTTCCTCTCGAGTCCAGCTCAAGCGTCTCCCCACTCTCCTGAACCGGCACCACCGCTCGGTATGCCTCCGCGATCGTTTCTACCGTTGCCGGAACCAACTCGCATTCCTCTGCCTCGCATATCCGCCCAACAGCCGAGATCACGCCCAGAAGCGTTTCCCTTCTGAAATCCCTTGGATCGCTGTAGTCGAAGATGTTGTGGGTGAGCGCCTTGAGGTACTTCACCGGGATCGCATCGCCCGCATCGATCTGCCGCTTCACGTTCTTGTGGATCGTGTACCAGTGGTTCTTCGCGTCCACCAACTCGATCCGAAGATCCTGCGGATGGGCGCCTCCCCACATCCGGGAAGCCACATCGACGGTGGGTGGCATATCCACGAAATCGACGTCGCCGGACAGACTTCGATTGAACCGGTGGGGGTAGTGGAGATCGAGCGGGGAGTTGCCCCATACACAGGCGCACTGGGGTAGATTCCGAGTCGGCATTGAGACCGTACCGTGCCGGAACCCGAGCGACTCGAGAGCGGGGAAGGTGTGATCGTTCGCTGAGAAGTATCCCGGGGTGAAAGCACGGGGCGCCGTCTCGAACGCCTCGTCGTACGCCTCGATTCCTTCTCTCAGGATCGACACCTGATCATCAAGGCCGTACACGCCCAGGAATTCGTCATACCCCTGCTCGGCCGGATGGACGTGCAACCCGATTTCATGCCCCTGACCCTGCAGCTCGCGGTAGATCCCTGCGTGCACCCGGATGTCGGACGGGATGACCACGAAGGTGGCAAGCATTCCCGTATCCGCGAGCACTTCACCGAGGCCGCGGATGGCTCGCTCTCCCAGCCTCGGATCGTCGATGCTTCGCTGCGTGGCCTCGCAGTCGATCTGGATGTTGAAATGGATCTGGGTCAAGATGATTACCTGTAGAAATCGCTTCTCGGACGTGTCTAAGCGTGATCCGTCTCAAGACCACCGACGACAGACCACGGACCACAGGGGTCTTGCTCTGGTCGTCCGTCGTCTGCCTTACCCCACCGCGGCCTCTCCGCGGAACGCCTCGACTTCCCGGTAGTCCCGAACCAGGGCTCCGTCCTCATCGCCGAAGACCGAGATCCGGAGGGGCGCATCCGATTCTCCCCGGACCTGGCAGGTCAGCTGCCCGTCTGTGACATCCGCTTCTGCGATCCAGACACCATCCTTGCCCTTGAGGTATCGCCCGATCTCGTCGTGGCCCGCGTGGATCCGCTCCAGCCCAGCAGTCATCTCGCCCGCGCGAGCCAGGATCCCGTCCCACTCGGACATGGAGAGGCCGTCGAACTTCTGCTCGTGCGTCACGATCTCTGCGTAGAAACCGGCCCGCAGACCATGGCGGATCTGCAGTGCCGCGTTGGCGGCCGCCTTCTCGATATCGTTACGATCGGACTCTCTGAGGTACACCGTGCATCCGGTCAGAAAATCCTCCTGGTGTCGTGCCAGCATCGCTGCGAACGCGAAGAATTCGGGATCGTCGGGCAGGCTGTCGTAGTAGCAGGTCTGAAGGCCGTAGGGCCAGTACCCCTCGTCCATGCACATGTCGGCCTTGTGCAGGCCCGTCTGCAGCCCGGGACAGAAGTAGCGGTACCCCCTGCGTTTCAAGTGCGGAAGGGCACGCACGCCGTACTCGCCCCAGTGCAGCCGAAGGGTCGGGCCCGGATTCGCGCCGACCTGCGTCCAGAACCGGTCCAGTTCAGCGAAATTGGCCTCGAGCTCGGACTCGCTGCACTCTCCCTTCCCGAAGTTGTAGACCAGCAGGCGGTAGTAGTCCAGCGCGTGTGCCGAGAACCGGATCCGGCCCGACTCCAGTCCCTCCCGAACCGTGGCATGCAGACGCTCGGGAACGTTTCGAACCAGCAGCGACGGCATCGGCACGTATCCGTGCCGGCACGCGATTTCGGCGTAAGCGAAATCGTGCCTTCCCTCGCAGTCGTCGAACGACATCGTCACGAACGGAGGAACCATATTGGCCGCGAACGGCTTGCGTGCGGCCCATACGATCGTGCGCCACAGGAGGTCGTCCATCCCACGCGCGTGCCCGAAGAAGGCCTTCCGCCAGACCCGGAGGTTCAGCGTGAACTGCACGGCACGGCCCTTTCCCCATTGGGTCGCGAACAGCACGGGGAAGTTCCGGGGCTCAAAGGCGCTCCACGGTGCCAGATGACGGATGGCTACCAGCTGGTCCTTGCCCAGAACCCCGTCGGCCAGCGGCATCACCGCATCTGCCCACTTCTCGACGGCGATGGCCGCGACCATCCGATCGAACTGGTGCCACTCTCCCGGTGACTGGAGGGCCGTTATACTATGAGCGGTCTCACGAATCCGCACCTGATCCGTCACAAAGGGGTGCGGGTTGACCCGATCGAACCCGAAGACTTTAAGCAGCGGTTCCTCGAGCTCCCTGATGTCGAAATCCAGGTTCACGAACCCCGCGCCACGGGAAACGGCCTCCGCAATCGTCTCCGCCTCCTGACGGCTCAGGGCCGCGCCCACCCGGTTCTGCGCGAAGACGATGGCCGCGCAGTCTTCGAGCAAATCGGGAGACGGTCGTGCGACGGCCAGATCCAGAACCCGGTAGGGCATGCCGAAGTGCTCGAGAGCCGCCAATATCGTTTCGTCGACAATGGCGCGCTCCCAGTAGGGCCCGGCGCTGTCCACCACCACGAGCAGACACGCGTTGCCACTGGAGGTGTGACGCTCCCGCTGCCGCATCCCCTTGCGCAGCCTTTCCCGAAGGTCACCTGTGTCCATAGCCAGAGTCCATCACGTCGCGAATCGATCGCGTGTTCCTATGATCCGTCCTGCCCGACGAATGCCTCGAGTACCGACCTGAAGCGCCCGATTTCCCTCTCCAGGATTTCGAAACAGCTCACGGCATCTTGCAGGTCACCGACTCGCCCGATCTCCTCCAGCCTGAATGCGGCGTCGAATGCCGGCCTGGCACCGAAGTTGCCCACCGATCCCTTCAGCTTGTGGGCGCTTCGTTCGAGCGCTTGGGCGTCTCGCGACCCCACGGCCGACCGGACCTCGCTCAAGAACTCGGGGCAGTTGTCCAGAAACAGGTCTGCCAACTCCACCAACAGATCCCTGTCGCCCGCTGCTCGCGCCAGGGCCTCCTTGAGATCGAACGGTGCTTCATCGTCGTGGGCCACGGCCGGCCTATCCGCCCCCACCTCACTCGGCTGCGTTCTCATCCGGCCGATGGCCTCCGAGAGCTCGTCCACCCGGATCGGCTTGTGCAGACACCCGTCCATACCGGCTGCCAGACACCGTTCCTGGTCCCCCGCCATCGCGGCGGCGGTGAGGGCCAGAACAGGCACGTGCGCGCCCGTCTTGCGCTCCCGCCCCCGTATCTCCGCGGTTGCCTCCAGGCCATCCATCTCCGGCATATGCACGTCCATCAGCACCAGGTCGAACGCCTCACTCTCCTGCTTCTCCACGGCCTCCTTGCCATTGCCGGCGATCGATACGGAGTGCCCGGCACGCTCGAGAAGCGCGACGACAATCTTCTGATTGACCGGGTTGTCCTCTGCCAGCAGGATGCGCAGGCTCGGAATCGCATTGGCTTCTGCGGCATCGGGCTCTCCTTCGGGGGTCGACATCGTCCGGCATCGGGCCCTGAACGTGGTGCCGTCTTCCGGGGCGGTCGAGAACGACACGCTGCCCTGCAGGTACCGCTCGGTCAGCAGCTTGATGCTGTAGGTTCCGAGCCCCCTCCCCGTCCCCTTGGTGGAGAAGGATCGCTGGAAGATCTGAAGCTGGACGTCCGGCGGAATGAAGCCCGGGTTGTGCACCAGGAAGTCGACCCCATCCTCCCCGATCTCGCACCCGAGTGTGATGGTCTCACCGGGCCTCGCTGCCTCGAGGGCGTTCTTCGTCATGTTCCCGACCACCCGCCGCACCAGCGTCCGGTCGGAAACCAGTGACCCGTCCCACGCACGCGGATCGATGGCGAGGTGCCGATCCGCCGCCACTTCGTGCCTGGCGTAGAGGCCCATCACCTCCTGCAGGAGCCCGATCGCATTCACAGAAACGGGGTGGACCACCAGCTCCTGACTCTCGGCCGCGGCCAACACCCGCTGGGCATTGATCTCATCGATCAACTCGTCCGACAGGCGCAGGATGACGTCGTGCAGTTCATCGAGTTCCTGGGCTGATGCCCCCTGCACCAGTTCGGCCGATCCCTTGAGCCCTCCCGCGGTGTTCAGGATGTCGTGGAAGAAGATCCGCTCGAGGAACTCGCGCCGCTTTTCGTGGCTGATGTCGAGAACCGCGAATATCGTGAACAGCTCATCTCCGAGCTTCAGCGGGGTCGCCCGGTAGATATCGGTGATGCTGTGGGCCCGATCGCGAATGCGCTCACAGTACTACCGTGCCGTGAGGCTGTCATCGTGCTTCAGCTTGAGCTTCTCACACCAGCGCTCATCGATCACCAGGTTGTACTCTCGCTTGGACGCGGAAGCCTCTGGCCTGAAGGAAGTGTCAATGATGTCGTCACACAGGCCGTCGACATTGTGGATACAGGGCTCGCAGATGTCGTCGGCACCCAGCTCCATCACCGTTCGCACATCGGGATTCGAAAGCACCTTCTCCGACACCGTGTGGACCGCGTGGCCGTAGGCGTGTGGCTTGAACGTTCTGGCGCCAGCGCCGATCGACATGATCACATCCACGAGATGATGCGGCTTGATCCGCATGGCGTCCATCATCGTCCACCCCATTGATCGGGCTCTCCCACGCCCCTCACCACGGCACCCCGGCATCCACCATCATCTTCTCGCGCACCTGGCTCCCGTCCAGATCGTCGGGCAGCACGCCCTCGGCCACGGCCATGGCCGCAGCTGTTCCCGCAGCCTCGCCGGTGAACATGCACGTCGGCATCACCCTCAGCGATCCGTGGGCATCGCGGTCCGACGAGATGCACCGACCTGCCATCAGGAGGCCGCGCGTGTCCCTGGGCAGAAGGCAGCGGTAGGGGATCTCGTACCAGTCGCCTGCCGGTGGACGGTTCTCCATCACGAATTCGTTCGTGAACTGCGCCGTCGTGATCCCCGGCGGCGAGTCGTGCAGGTCCATGAAGAAACAGGCCTTCGAGATCCCGTCTTCGAACTTCCGCGCCTTCAGAACGTCGTCCCGCGTCAGTACGTAGCGTCCCAGGATGCGTCGCGATTCCCTGGTACCCAGCAGGCCAGGGAATCGCCCGATCCGGCATTCCTCGAATCCCGGAAGATGCTCACGGCAAAACGCCACCACCTCCGCGGCGGCAAGCTGGCACTCGGTGAGCGTTTCGCTCACCTGTTCGGGATCGGTGGGGTCCACCCCCTCGATCTCCCATTTGGCCAGTGCGAGCTGCTTCTCGGGAAGATGATAGGGGAAGGTCTCGGGACAGGGACGGAACACCCCTGTCGGAGGATGCAGCCGCCCCTCACTCAGGGCCGTCCGGATGCGCGACAGGATCTCTGCATCCCCCGGATCCTGGTCCCTTTGCTTACGCCAACCGATCCCCTCGAGCTGGTACTTGAAGTTCACGTGCTGCAGCCTGCCGTCTTCCGGATCTCCCTTGAGGTATTCCGCTCCCGCGCTCGCCGCGACGTCACCGTCCGCGGTCGTGTCGATCACCACCGGCGCCAGAACAACCGATCGGCCTCCCTTGTTCGCTACGAACACGCCGCCCACCCGGCCGTCGCCGAGCCACGCCCCCTCCACGGCCGTGCAGAACAGCACGTCCGCACCCGCGTCCCGGATCATCCGCAGGGCTATGGCCTTCATGGTCTCCGGGTGAAAGCTGGCTCTGCCGGGCTTGTGGTGCCGCTTCGGGTCGTAGCTCTGGTTTGCCGACCCAAGGGACACCTGCGTCTTGAAGAGCTCGTGGAAGATGGGCCCGCCCGGGGAATCCATCCATGCCCCGATGTAGGCCCCCGTCGCGATCCCGCCGAGCGACGACAGCCATTCCACCAACAGGGTACGTGCCCCCCCACGCGCCGCGGCGATGGCGGCCCCGATTCCCCCGGGGCCGCCGCCGCACACAACCACATCATACTCACCCGACACCGCCACCTCCTGCGCCGGCACGGCGATCGTCTTGCCTTCAGTCATACAGGCCCTCTTTCCTACTCGCAATCGGCTTGTCAGCTGTGCCTGAACTACCGACTACAGGGGTTCTGCTCCGGCTGCCCATCGTGGGTCCGGAGCTTCAGGTCTTCCCACGTCTTCTCTGTGAGCTCTGTGCCTCTGTGGCAATGCTCTTCTCTGATCTGGCTCAGCCGTCCGGATACCGGCTCTTCCGGTAGCCCACCGCGAACTCCGCGCCGTCGTAGCCCGCATCATCCTCGGTCAGCTCATCCAGCCGAACCACGGCATCGCCGTTCATCCACGAGAGCCTTGCGGCCAGCGCACAGCGCTCCGGCTCGGCCAGCTCGTCGAACGACATGGGCGCCTCGTCGACCTCGCCGGACAGGTACGGAAGCGTGGCCTCCAGCAGCGCGCGGTAGAGGTGTTTGTTGTCGGCGATGTACTGGTAGACCTTCTTCTCGGTCGCGATCTGCGCGTAGAACGGAAGCCACGACTCGGCCGCGCCGACGACCAGAGTCCCCATCCGCCCGTCCGCCCAGTCGATCCTGACGCGCCGCTGGATTCCCTTCCCCAGGTGCTGGACGCTCACGGCGCCGGTTCCCATGATGCCGCTGAGCATCGAATAGGCGTGGATGCCGTAGTTGAACTCGTCCACGCCGCATCCGCAGGCTACGGTGTTCGGGGTTCCCCGCTCCTCCTCGTCGATGTCGAACCACTCCCGGGTCTCCACGCAGAACCTCAGGGACGACCCACCCGTGATCCGGGCGCCCGCATCGGCCCAGGCCTTCAGCTGGTTCAGATCGCTCAACGAACCGGCCATCGGCTTGTCCAGCAGCACGCCCTTCTTCGCCTCTACGAAGGGTCGGGCCTTCTCCGCGTGGGTGTCCCAGTCGCACCCGTGAAGGATGGCGCAATCGACCTTGTCGACCACCTCTTCCAGGGTCTCGCAGACCTCGGGAATCTGGTGTTCCTCCGCGAACTTCTCAACGTACTCCTTCGGGTGCACCGCACCGCCGTCCCACACGCAAGCCACCTCGTGTCCCAGGTCCCTCTCGATGGGAATCCAGCTCTGCGGGTGCGACGTATCCAGGTCGACCACTCCGATTCTCATGCTGTCCCTTCCTCCGTTGTGGTTGGTGTGTCTTCCTACTCGTACTCAGAGCTGAATCTCCCAAAGATATCCACTCCGGTACGGATTATCGTTCTCTCCCGCGTAGATCGTCCCGTCCGCGGCAACGGCCACATCGTGCACCTGCCAGCATCGCTCATCGCCATCGACCACCGGCCCGAGCAGATCGTAGGTTTCCGTCTCCGGATCGAACCGGATTACCTCACACTGGCCGTCGCGTCCCGTCACCCCGTAGGCACCCCCGTCCGGGCCCGGCTGGAGGGTCGTCAGCCGACTGCGTCGGTCGGGGACCGGGGTGCCCAAAAGAGTTCCCATCCCGGTCTCACGATCGATCCGGTAGATCGATCCGTTGTCTCCGCTGGCGTAGAGGCGGTCCTTCA
>JASLMQ010000061.1 GCA_030746455.1 Candidatus Latescibacterota bacterium | reverse complement strand
ATCCCCGTGTCCGCCAGGATCTTCGCCATGCCTACGTAGGTGAAGATAACCGCGAAGAGCAGCACAATGGCCTGAAGGACGTCGAAGCCGATGCGCGCCAGCCAGATCCACATGTAGGCCATGCTCACGGCCAGCCCAATCACGGCCGTGCGGTAGGAGATCCACTCGTTCCCGTCCTCGATGGGCGTCTCCGGCTTGACGGCCTTGAGGAAGACCTCCTTGATGTGCCTTCGGGCCACCCAGAACACCGAAGCCGCCATCATGACGAACGCGCCCTTGGTCTGCCAGTAGTAAACGCCCCGATAGTAATAGGGCGAACAGGCCGAATAGCCCATCTTGTTCAGCGTGCCTCCCTCCACAATGAACAGGAGGTCAAAGAACCACACGCTCAGCAGCACCTCCAGACTCGCGAAGTAGGAGAAGAAGAGGCTGAACATCCCGATGAAACCACGGATGGGCGGGAACTGTCGGTCGATCCAGTACCATCGTCCGCGATAGATCGGGAAGACCGGGAAGCCGGGAAGGAAGTAGTTGATGCAGTTCCAGGCGATCATCCCGAAAGCCACGCCGAACCCGATCCAGAACAGGTAGTTCCGCGTGAACCCGGGCAACCACCCCTTGCCGTCGCCGGGCGCCTCTACCATGTCGATCAAGGGCGCCATCGCGGGAAACGCCAGCCGCTCGTTCTGCACCCACTGCCTGCGGAAGATCACGGCCACGCATCCCAACATCACGAATGCGGCAACGATCATCGTCGTCCACCAGACTAGCGGAAGCAGCCACTCGCCCCAGGGTATCTCGGCCCCGCCGGGAACCCCTTCGTAGAACCAGGTCGCCGCCTTCCCTTCGTCAGAGGGAACCACCCACTTCGGGATGTAGGGATGGAGGTACTTGTCCCACTCGTTGTCCGCCGTGGCGAAGTAATACGGCGAAGCCATGTAGCTCAGGACGTATCCCGAGATCCCGAAAATGGGTACCGCCCCGCCCACAACTGCCATGATCAGGATGGCGTGCCATTCGGAGGCCGAGACCACCCACCCCGTCATTCTCGAAACGATCGCGCCGACCACGATCAGTAAGGTGAACGCGATCAGCATCGACATGGGGATGTGGCTGTAGGTCATCAGCGATGCGCGGTAGATATACCTGACGTAGATCGCGATGAAATCCAGCGCAACCACCGCGCACAGCCCCAGAACCACCGACTGGACCGTCAGTGAGGGCCTATCCTGGGTCTCGGGCTGAGTCAGGTTTGCTTCGTTCGCCAACGCGCTTTCGGCATCGACAGCCATACAAGTGCCTCCTCCTCCATATCTCGGGATCCACCGGCCCCCGTGGGCTCAGGACCCACACCCCACATTCTTCCACCACAGCGTGGGGCAAGCTCCTACTGGTACTTCCCGCCTGTCCCGGTCTGTGCTTTCTCTATGTCCTCTGAGTTCTCTGTGGTTCAGGCTTCTGATCTTCTAAGCCTCGCACCGTAAGGCTGCGTCATTGCTGGGAAAATGTCAAGCGCGGAATGCACCCCGCGCCCGCAGGACGTCCGGTTCTCTCCTCACCAACTTCATCGGCCTCCCTCCAGGTCGGCGATCAACCCCTTTAGATATCCGATCTCGTGCCCGGCAGTCTCGTACGGCGGGTGGTGGTTCCCGTGCTCTATCGAGATGACCCCGTCGAACCCTTTCGCCCTCAGAACACGCAGAAACGCCCCGAAATCGACGTCACCCGAGTCCAGGAACGTCAACCTGGGCCATTCCTCGATCCAGTTGTGGGCGTGCAGGTGAACGACGTGCTCCCCGAGCTGCTCCGCGGTTTGGAACACCGTCTCGTTCAGAAGAGGCGTCTGGAGATTCACCTGCAGGTTGTCCATTCCCACGTCGTCCAGAAGCCTGAGCGTCGTTTCGCTGGTATCGGTCAGGTTCGGTCCTGAGTGGATGACCTGGTGGGTCTCCAGGGGGAAACCGATCCCCCGTTCCGCGCCCATCTCGCAGATCCTCTTGAGACCCTCCACGCAGGCCCGCCATTGCTCGGGCGACGCATCCGCGCTCCCCACATTGCCGGTGTAGGTCCGAACGAACGGACACTCCAGCTCGACCGCATACCCGATGTGACGCTCGGCATCGCGCAGGCTCTGCGCCCACGTCTCCTCGCTCGTCGTGAAGTCGAAGTAGGGGCACACCTGCACGATCTCCATCCCGTGCGCCGCCACCGTCTCCTTCACCCACCCCAGATTCGCATTCGTCAGGTACTGATCCCAGAACTCCAGGCAATCGTATCCCAGCCGGCCGAGCTCAGGGATGCACGCCTCCATGGCCTTCTGGGCCTTTCCGAACGCGTTGGTGCAGAATCCGGCCCTCATGGGTCCGTCTCCTCACCCGGCTCACGCCTTCCCAAGTGACTCCCAGTGCGCCTCTGTCATCGCTCCATAGCTGAAGAAGCACACGCCCTGGGCCCCGTTCTCCAGCGCCAGGTCCACGGCCTCCTGTAGGGCCCCCACGTCGAGCGCCGGGATAAAGAGACCCGAGTAAAGGGGAAATCGGCCCGCCAGCGCCTCGACGCCCTCGCGCGTGGCCGACCCGATCCAGGGCTCGGGCCTGGCATAGTACTGGTGATAGATCATCGGGAAGACGGCATCCAGGTCCCAGCTGGGCCAGTCCTGCCGCACATAGGTCCGCGCGAGATCCGGCGTCGCGAACACCGCCGCGGAGACCTGCTTGCCCCGGGCGCGTACCTCCTCGGCAGCGGCCGACACCATCTGCCGGATGCCCTCGAACCGGAACTCGCGCCAGGCGTCGTCCGATGTCGGATCATCCATCTCCAGGACGTCTACCCCCGTCTGCTCGCGAAAGGCCTCGCGACAGACCTCGCAGTAGCAGAAGTCGAACTCCGGGTACTCGCGGTCCTGAACCAGGTCGTACTTGGGCTGGAGCGCCTCGGGAAGGATGACGTCGGGATGACGGATGTAGTCGAGATGGATCCCACCCAGCTCCCCGTACTCGGCCAGCTCCGTCACGGTGGCTCTGACGAATTCGACGACCTCGGGACGGGTCGGGCACAGCCACTGATAGGAGGGGATGTAGGGGGGTCGGTCCAGCGAGGACGCGCCGTTTCGGCTCACGCTGTACCAGTCCGGATGCGACGCCTGAACTCCGGGGACGTTGCACCGGAGCGTGACAATCCAGGCGTGCAGCGCGATGCCCTCCGCCTCCGCCAGCGGCAGCAGGTCGTCGAGCAGGGGAGCCCCCACCGGCAGGTGTCCGCTCCGGTACAGGCCCTCACGTCCATTCGACACGCAGGTCAGAGCACCCCCGATATCGGCCTCTCGAAATCGACCGAACCTCCGTTTCCAGGTCTCGTCGTCTTCTCCGGGCTTCGGGTGCAGCCAGATCCAGTTCGACATCGGGCCTTCGCTCCGCTTGGGGTCCCCGAGTGGGGGGCCGGCCTCCCGCTTGCCGCGCCCTCTGAGGTGCGGGGTCAAGATGGGAAACATCCCTGGAGGCAACAAGGGAAAAATGCGCACGGAGTCCCGCCACAACGACGGTCCACAACAGCCGATTCTCCTTGTTTTTCGATGACTTCTGACACGGCCAACTTGATTGACAAATCCGGGCCAATTATGTATCATTCCCCTTCGGGCCGGGACGATCGACGGCCGCACCGTGCGGACGACCACGAAGTCGAGGAAGGGCAAGGAGGACGATGAAGGTTCAGGTTTCGGAGTCAGGAGGTTGGCGGCGGACCCTCGAGGTGGAGGTGCCCTGCGCGGACGTCGAAAAACGGCTGGAAGCGGCCTACAGGAGTTACGGCAAGACACTAAAAATACCCGGCTTCCGCAAGGGTAAGGTGCCCGCCAAGCTGGTCAAGGCACAGTTCGGCGAGGCCATACGCGGAGAGGTCCTGCAGGAACTGATGCAGGAGTTCTACCGGGAGGCCAGCGACGCTGAGGATCTCCATCCCATCTCCCAGGCCACCATCGAGGAAATGGACTACGACGAGGGCCAGCCGCTGAAGTTCAAGGCCTCCGTGGACGTCAAGCCCGAGATACAGGTCCAGGGCTACAAGGGCCTGCAGGTCACGCGACCGGTGTTCAAGGTCGAGGAGTCACACATCGACGAGCAGGTGGCGCTCCTGCAGGACCAGAGCGCCACGGAGGAGGCGGTCGACAGGCCTGCCGAGCTAGGCGATGTGCTTCTAGTGGACCTCCAGGAACTGGACGAATCGGGTGTTCCCCTCGTCGGCAGGCGTCAGGAAGATCGTCCCCTTCAGATCGGGGGTCCCAGCACCCTCAACCACGACCTCGACAACCAGCTGGTGGGGATCTCGGCCGGCGAGAGTCGCCGCGTGCAGCTCGCGCACCAGGAAGACGACAGCGACCCCGAAAGGGCCGGGAAAGAGGTCTACTTCCAGGTGGATGCCAAGGAGATCCGGGAGCGCAAGCTCCCCGAGCTCGACGACGAGTTCGCCAAGGACATGGGCGAGTTCGAGTCCTTTACGGATCTCAAGGCACGCATCGGCGAAGACCTTCAGACCCGCTCCGACCGGGCCACCCGCAGGCGATTGGAGGAGAACATCATCGACGGCCTGATCCGGGAGAACAGCTTCGAGGTCCCCGACAGTATGGTCGAGAACTACCTGGATGCCATGATCGAGGGCATGCGCAAGGAGCATCAGGGGCACGACCACGACATCGACGAGGAGGCCGTTCGGACGGAAGGCCGGGATACCGCCCTTCGGAGCGTGAAACGGTATCTCCTCCTGGAGGCCGTGGCCGAGCAGGAAGGAATCGAGGTTACGGACGAAGACCGCAGCAAGCGTATCGAGACCATATCGGAGCACTCGAAAATCGAGGTTGAGCGACTTCGGCAGGCGCTCCAGACCTCCGGGCAGCTGGGACGGATGAACTCCGAGCTACTGGAGGAAAAGACGATGGACCTCCTCGTCGAAGTGGCCAAGGTCGAGGACGTGGAGGAAGTCACCGAATCATAGAACCTGGCGGCCGGGCGGGGGCGCGGCCGACGAACCCCGACGCAGGATCCCGCCGGACCTGCCACGAGATATCCTACCAGACCTGAGATCCGGAGAACGGTAAGTCTATGGCACTCGTACCTATGGTTGTGGAGCAGACCGGGCGTGGTGAGCGGGCATACGACATCTTCTCGCGCCTGTTGAGAGACAACATCATCTTCATCGGGACCCCCATAAACGACGTCATCGCCAACCTCGTGATCGCCCAGATGCTGTTCTGCAGCTCTGAGACCCCCGACAAGTCCATCCGGCTCTACATCAACTCCCCGGGGGGAAGCATCACAGCAGGTCTGGCCATCTATGACACTATGCAGTACGTCCCGAACAATGTCGAGACCGTCTGCGTCGGCCAGGCCTTCAGTATGGCGGCCGTGCTCCTCGCCGGGGGCACCAAGGACCAGCGCCGGGCGCTGCCCAATTCCAGAATCCTCCTCCATCAGCCGATGGGGGGTGCCGGCGGCCAGGCGTCGGACGTGGAACGTCACGCCAAGGAGATCCTCCAGTGGCGCGACAAGCTGAACGAGATCCTCGCGGAGAAGACCGAGCAGCCCCTGGAGCGGATCGCCAGAGACACGGACCGCGACTTCTTCATGTCCGCCGAGGAAGCCAAGGAGTACGGACTCATCGATGAGGTCTTCGTACCCAGCAAGGAAACCGAAGACATCCCCGACGACGACGAGTAGACGAGCTCGAGTCCTCGGCCGCGGCACGGTCTTTCCACCGTGGTTGGGGACCTAATCTGGACAACCAATCGGCATGAAAAGGCGCGGCTCCCGCATAGATCTCCGTTGCTCGTTTTGCGGCAAGAGCGCGGACCAGGTCGACAAGATCATCAACGGACCTTCCGTCCAGATCTGCAGCGACTGCATCAAGCTGTGCAATGAGGTCCTGGTCGAGGACGCCAAGCAGCATCCCGTCTCGTTCCAGAAGGAACTGCCCAAGCCCCTGGAGATCAAGGAGCGGCTCGATGACTACGTCATCGGACAGGATGTGGCGAAGCGCACGTTGTCGGTTGCCGTGTACAACCACTACAAGCGAATACGCTCCAAGGTACTGACCGACGAGGTGGAGCTCGACAAGAGCAACATCCTCCTGGTCGGCCCGACGGGAACCGGGAAGACCCTGCTCGCACAGACGCTGGCGCGTATCCTGCAGGTCCCCTTCTCCATCGCCGACGCCACCATTCTCACCGAGGCCGGCTATGTGGGAGAAGACGTGGAGAACATCCTTGTCCGCCTGCTTCAGGCCGCGGACTACGATGTCTCTCGCGCCGAGCTGGGGATCCTCTACCTGGACGAAGTGGACAAGGTGTCCCGCAAGTCCGCCAACCCCTCGATCACCCGCG
>JASLMQ010000060.1 GCA_030746455.1 Candidatus Latescibacterota bacterium | reverse complement strand
AGGCCGCATAACCCGCCTCCCGAAGTGCGTGTGCCCATGTCGGGATGTCGGATCTCAAGGGGCTTCCCAGCTCCCAAACGCCGTGTTCCGGTGTCAGAAGTCCTGTCATGAAGCTTGCCCGCGAAGGCGTGCACATGGGGTAGGTGCAGTACGCATTGCCAAAGGTGATTCCGGATGACATGAGGCGGTCCAGGGTCGGCGTCTTCACTGCAGGGTGCCCCTTCCCTGCTATTGTATCCGGGGAATGCTGATCGGACATGATGATCAGTAGATTCGGTTTGTCAGACATGCCGTGCTCCAATCTGCGTTTGACGAATAGCGCCTGGCCCATCACCCTGTGCGTCGGCCAATGGTGTTGCTTCGATGGTCAAGTCGGCGGATACCCGGGACGCTACACGGATCGACGTCAGTCGAACTGGAAGCTATAGAGGTCGGCATCGCGTAGTACGAAACGGAGACGGACCGGCGTGCCTGACAGGCCGCTGACATCGACTCCGCCCTTCCACCTTGCGGTATAGTCCAGGCTATCGCCGATGATTTCCCAGCACTCGTCGAGACCGAATCCGGGTATCGGCTTGCCAGCTCCGTCCTGTATCTCCACGTGCATATTTCCAGCCGCCGACGTCGACAGGTTGAGCGACAGCCTGCTGCCTGTGAATAGCAACGGCTTGGTTATCAACTCGCCACCTGCCAGCGGGGCGTTGAGCGAGACGAATCCGTCGATGCGCAGCGTGTGCCGGCGGAAGGTGGTGCTTTCACCGCGCCAGTACCCCTCCGAATTGTAGAAGGAGAGCTCTTTTCCGCCACCGGGCTGGTCGGAGTCCGTTTCGAGCATACCCCAGGCCAGGAAATTGTCGCCGTAGGTCCAATTCCCATCGCTTCTCAGCCCGGGTCGGATGAACGCCTCCCCCCATCTCCGGTAGGTCACGCCATCGCGGCTCGACATGAAGACGGCGTCGCTCAGCGCCGTGCCGAACCTTTCGTTGGCATTGGAGCGGAGCCTGCGATGCTCGAGCTCGGGGAGGCCCTCCATGGACGGCGTCCACTTGCGCTCCACATAGCGAGCCGGTAGCCCGACAAAGATGTGGGGAGCCCGATAGTACGGCTGAATGTTGTTGATGTACAGCTCCTCGGGAGGTGCGCCGGGATACTGCAGCGCTACGGGCTCGTCCCAGTCGATCAGATCCGGTGAAGTCGTGGTCATGATCGTGCGGCGACCGCTGAACGCGTCTTTTGTCCAGTGCCGGAAACAGGCCCGGTACTCAGAGCGCCAGGCATCCCAGAAGGCGAGGTTGTGGGAATCGAGGGCATAGCCGCTGAAGAAGGGCTCGGGTGACTCGATCGCCCAATCGATTCCGTCGGGCGATGTCATGAGATGGAGGCCCGTGGTGCTCTTCTTCCACGGTGCACCCACGGCCTTCCAGCGCTTCTCGGGCGGACATGCCGGATTGGTGTCGATGAAGACGCCGAACCCATGCATGCCCCATAGCTCCTCACCCTCTCCCATCCAGACGATGTTGTTCTGCGTGATCCCCTGGTAGTTGAAGGAGTTGATTGGTGGGCGCTCCCAGTGCAGGCCGTCCGCGCTCTTTGCCATGCAGATGGTCACCGGGCGTAAGGCGCTCATGCCGCTGAACCCGTCGAGATCCATCTGCCAGCCCCTGTAGTACATCCTGTACTGCTCGCCGTCGTGGAGCACGGTCGTGAACGCGCCCATGCAGCCTTCCCAGGGCCTGTCGATCACCAGCGCTGCCTCACGCGGCACGGGCTGGTGCAGACGTAGGTGTGCGCCGCCCTCGAACTCCGCGGCGAGGAAGTCGTCTAGCAGCAGCTCTCTCCGGTCACCGATCTCGATCGGGATGCTCATAGTTCCCCTCGGTCTGCCTATCATCGAGGCCCTGGATTGACCTCGATCGTGCGATGGTAGATGCCGTGATTGAAAAACGTGCGCCGTTCGGGATCCCATTCCCGACGGTCATAGAAGAGCATCAGACGGTTCTCGCCCGCTGGAACGAGCCATCCGTACTTCTGGCTCGGCTCGCCATCGCCCATAACGCCGACGAGGAGGTCCCAGCTCGTGCCGGTTCCGTCTAGGCTGAACCCAACCGTGAGTCCTGGCCTTCCCCAGACTGCAGCCAGTACGCCGTTCGGCAGGAGAGACAGCGATGGCGCGACTCCAGGATGGTTGAAGGCTTGCACATCGCTCCAGGACCTGCCGTTGTCCTCGGAGACGGCGCTCCAGAGCAGCATGTAGCTGCCGTGACGCATCAGGGCGTAGAGATTGCCGTCTGAAGTAACTGACAGGCCGGTTTCGTTGAAACCCTCCGAGTAGATCTTCCCGCCGTCGAAGGGCCTGCCCGGCTGGATCTTACCGATGGTGGAGACGTGCTCCCAGTTCTTGCCTTCGTCGGTGGAGAGGAACAAAAGGGAGGAATCGAGCACCTCTTCCCGGGCTTCGGGGGCCGTTCCGTCGGTACGGGGCTGGACGTACCGACTCGGTTCCTTCAGGCGGGTCTCGTTTCCCTCCATCTTCACGTAGGCTGCCACACACAGCGCGTTGTCGGGCAGGCGGACGACGCGGCCAAAGATGTGG
>JASLMQ010000059.1 GCA_030746455.1 Candidatus Latescibacterota bacterium | reverse complement strand
GAAATCGTACATCGGGTAGATGCACCAGGCATCGCCCGTCCGGTGGTGCGTCGCGTGGAGGATCCGGTACATCACCGGGTCCCGCAGATTGATGTTGGGCGCCGCCATGTCGATCTTGGCCCTCAGCGTCCGGGTCCCGTCCGGAAATTCACCGGTCCGCATCCGCCCGAACAGGTCCAGGTTCTCTTCCACCGATCGGTCCCGGTTCGGGCTGTCCTTTCCCGGCTCGGTCAGCGTTCCCCGGTAGTCCCGGATCTTCTCCGTGCTCAGATCGCACACGTAGGCCCTGCCCTTGCGGATCAGTGCCGTCGCATAGTCGTAGAGCTGTTCGTAGTAGTCGGACGCGAAGTAGAGCCGGTCTTCCCAATCGAGCCCGAGCCAGCGGATGTCCTCTTTGATCGACTCGACGTACTCCACCTCCTCCGCTGTGGGATTCGTATCGTCGAACCGCAGGTTGCACTTGCCTCCGAACTCCTCGGCAACCCAGAAGTCCAGGCAGATGGCCTTGGCGTGCCCGATGTGGAGGTATCCGTTCGGCTCCGGCGGAAACCGCGTCATCACACCTTCGTATCTCCCCGATGCCAGGTCCTCGCGTACCGCGTCGCGGATGTAGTCGGACGGCTCGGGTGCCGTCTCCTCTCCGTTTTCCCTTGTCTTGTCCAAACCGCTCATCCTGTGACCTCACCTTCCTGTCTCTGTCCTACCCGCTTCGTGTGATGGTCCGGACAGGCGCCGCCTGTGCCGGTACCCTGGCGTGCGATCCCTTGCTCAGAGTCGCGCACGCTGGTAGGCCAGCCCCCAGACGGTGTAGGCGAGGAGGCCGATCGAGCGACGGCCCCCCCGGCTCTCGGAAGATCGGATTGTTGATGTCACAAGCATACCCGAAACCCTCTGTCTCACTCAAAAGCGAAGCGCCTCTGCCGTGGGCGTTCAAGCAGAGGCGCTGTCGGAAACTGGCTGCCCCCCAGGGATTCGAACCCCAATCGCCTGATCCAGAGTCAGGTGTCTTGCCATTAGACGAGGGGGCAGCGTAAACAGCCTACGCTCTATGTCTCGTGCCCTCGGGGCAACGAAGCCACGGTCTCCTCAAAGGGACTCGAGGGCCTTGCGCAGCCGCCGGGAGCAGGTCTCCTGCCCCAGCACCTCCATCAGTTCGAACAGGCCGGGACCGAATCCCACGCCGCTCACGGCAAGCCGCGTCGGATGAATGAGCTTCCCGGTGGACACGCCCAACTCCCCGGCCAGGGTCCGTGTGACCTCCTCCACCTTAGACTCCGTGAAGAAATCCAGGGATTCAAGCCGTGTCGTGAGCGTTTCGATCCGCGCGGGCGTATCGGCCTGCCAGTGCTTCTTCCGGGCCTTCTCCTCGTATTGCTCGGGATCCCGGAAGAAGTAGCCAAAGGCCCGGAAGTCCCTGACCGTGCGAACGCGTTCCTGCACCAGAGCGACGAGCCGGCTCAGCGTTCCATCCTCGGCCTTCCCGGCCTCGAGCCATCCCTCATCGGTCCAGGCCGCGAGGGCCTCCGGCACAAGATCCTCCAGCGGCTTCTGGCGGATGTGCTCGCCATTGAGCCACTCGAGCTTCTGCTCGTCGAAGACCGCGTCCTTCTTCAGCATGCCTTCGATCGTGAAGGCCTCGACGAGCTCCTCGCGTGTGAAGACCTCCCGGCCGTCTCCCGGTGCCCACCCAAGCAGGGCCAGGAAGTTGAACACCGCGTCTGACAGGTAGCCCTTCTCGCGGTACTCGGTAACCGTTGTGGCACCGTGGCGCTTGCTCAGCTTCCGTCCGTCGGGTCCCAGCGTGAGCGTGTTGTGTGCGTACTGCGGAACCTCCCACCCCAGTGCCTGGAAGAGGAGGATCTGCTTGGGCGTGTTCGAGAGATGGTCCGCACCCCTCAGCGCCAGCGTCACGCCCATCTCGTGGTCGTCCACCACCACCGCGAGCAGGTAGACCGGCGATCCGTCGGCACGGAGAACCACGAAATCGCCGATCTCGCCGTTGTCCCACCTCTGAACGCCGTGGATGGCGTCGTTCCAGACCGTCTCGCCCTCCGGAACCCTGAAGCGGATCACGCCGGCCCGGCCCTCGGCCTCCATCGTCGCACGCTGGTCTGCCGTCAGCTCCCTGCAGGTCCCGTCGTACTTGAGCGACGCCTTGCGTTCCAGCGCCTGCTTGCGCTTGGCTTCGAGCTCTTCAGATGAACAATAGCAGACGTAGGCGTGCCCGCTGTCCGAGAGCTGCTCGGCCGCGCGCCGATGGGCCTCCAGGTTGTGCGACTGGTAGACCGGATCACCGTCGAAATCGATACCGAGCCACCGAAGGCCCTCGAGGATCGTCTGCAACGACTCCTCGGTGAACCGCTTCCGATCCGTGTCCTCGACCCGCAGCAGAAGCCTTCCGCCGTAATGCCTCGCATACAGATAGTTGAACAGCGCCGTGCGGGCATTGCCCACGTGGAACCCGCCCGTGGGCGAGGGCGCGAATCGAAGAACGGCATCGGGCATGTTGACGGGTTGGACCGGGTATGTGGCGAAAGTATGGCGGAGAGGGAGGGATTCGAACCCTCGGTAAGGATTTGGTCCCTACAACGGCTTAGCAGGCCGCCCTGTTCGACCACTCCAGCACCTCTCCGGTCAGTCGATCTTCAGGTCGAAGCAATAAATATACCATAGACCGGGTGTACGATCAAGCCAAAAGTCAAAGAGCAAGCGGGAAAGCGCGATCCTGGCTTGCTGGCGGTGGGGGTGGGATTCGAACCCACGGACCCGTGAGGGTCAACGGTTTTCAAGACCGTCTCCTTCGACCACTCGGACACCCCACCGGCCGAAATCCGGGGCGAGGGGGATGAGGCTCGGCACGCCCTCCATCCCGCCCGCGGTACGCCGGAAAAGGTGCGAAAATAGGCCTGAGCTGTCAAGCGCTTTATCATTACTGTATCTGCCTCAAGAACCAAGAAATCCCACTTTCTTCGGCCAGGGATCGCTCCCCCGATGGGCCCGTCTGTCCAAGGGTTACCCGGGCCCCAAACCCCAGGCGCGGGAAGGAAGAAACCGTTTGCTTTGGCATGGGCAATCGTGTATTATTACCGAAGTTTACGTGCAAATCTGCCCAAGGGATTCTGTGATAACTGCCATAGGAATAGACCTGATAGACGTCGATCGCGTGCGCGCCGCCGTCGAGCGCTGGGGTGATCGGTTTCTCAGTCGGGTCTACACCCCGGCAGAGGTCGCCTTCTGCTTCAAGAACGGCGAGAATTACCGTTCGCTTGCGGCCCGCTTCGCTGCGAAAGAGGCCGCAATGAAGGCCCTCGGAACCGGCTGGAAGCAGGGAGTGCGGTGGGTAGATCTCGAGGTGGTACGCGAGCCCGGTTCCGCTCCGAAAATGGTCCTCCACGGCCGGTCCCGCGATCTGGCAGCAGGTAGACGGTTCCTCGTCAGCCTCTCCCACACCGAGGCTCAGGCGATCGCCGTGGTCGTTGCTGAAAATCAGGGCTGAAAGCCTCTCGATGCCGCAGCCTCACCTCCCGCTCGTCACCGGCGAACAGATGGCCCGGATCGACCGCAGGGCCATCGATGGCGGCGCGTTGGGGGAGGACCTCATGGAGGCCGCCGGCAGGGGCGTCGCGGAGGTGCTTGAAACCCTCCTCGAAGGCTTCCGCGGTCGCAGGATAGTCATCCTCTGCGGGAAGGGGAACAACGGCGGCGACGGCTTCGTGGTCGCCCGCCTGGCCTCTGAGAAGAGCGCTTCGGTCGAGATCTTTCTACTGGGCTCACATGCAGACATCCGCGGTGACGCCCGGCTGAACCTGGACCGCGCCCGGGCCTGTGGTCTCGTGATCCAGGAGGTCACGGACCCCGATGGCCTTGAGGGAATCGGCCAATCCCTCGGGACGGCCGACGCAATCGTAGACGCACTGCTCGGTACCGGGATCGCTGGCGGGGCTCGGGGCACCATTGCCGGGGCGATCGACCAGCTCGCCGGCGCGC
>JASLMQ010000058.1 GCA_030746455.1 Candidatus Latescibacterota bacterium | reverse complement strand
GAATCGCCAGCCGGTTGCGGTCGCGGCAGGTCATCTGGAACACGGGTTCCAGGCCCTCCTGGGCAGCCAGGAGAGCTGCAGCGATGCTCGACATCCTCACGACCGCGGTCTGGTTGTCGGTGATGTTGAACGCCTCGGCGGACCCCTTGAGAGTCCTGGCCTTCTTGATCACGACCTCGGCGTTGCAGTCCATGGGGGGACCGATTTCGGCTGTGACGGCGAAATGACCTGTCGCCAACACGCTCTCCAGATTGCTTCCGCTCTTCATCGATGGCTTCCTCTCAACCCTCTTTGTCTTCCGTCTCGAGCTGCTTGAGTTCCTCACGGACGACCTGTCTCGGGCCGCCGTGGCTGGAAGTCGACCAGTCCCTGGGCGCGAGGACCTCGTAGAGCTGATCGATCGTGCCCAGTTGTTTCATGCGGTCCACAATCAAGGCCCACGCGCAATTGACGTCGTCGCTCACCTCGCACTTGCCCTGTGTGCTCCCTCCGCATGGCCCGTTGAGAATCGATTTCGAGCACCTTGCCACGGGGCAGATCCCACCCGTGAGGTGCAGGACGCATTTTCCGCACCCGGCACACATCTCGACCCAGGTTCCCGGCTCTGCCGTGGCGCCGAAGAACTTGGTATCGACTCCGGGAAAGACCGGCACGTCGCCGATCTTCTCGGCAACGAGGTTCACGCCGACGCCACACCCGAGAGAGAGCACCGCATCGATACCCTCCTCCTCCACGCGCTTCGTCAAAGCCTCAACGAATTCAGGTTCGCACTGCCGGGTGATGCAGTCCTCGAGGATCTCCTGATCCTTCCCCTCATTGCGAGCGGCAATACGGAGGGCGGATCCCAGAACCTCGACCTCGCTCTCGCCCCCTGCAAGGCAGACCGTGACGCACGTGCCGCATCCCACGACCAGGACCTTCTCGTATTTGTCGATGAAGCCCTTCACTTCCTCGAAAGGCTTTCTCTCTGCTACGATCATGGTAACCCTCCATCCCGCTCAGGCGGTCTACTCTCTATGATGCCCCTGGGGGCTTGTCCCCCGGCGGAGGACCGGAAGCACTGACAACCCGGTCCCTTCCGTCGGTATTGGCTATGCCGGTTGTGCCTCGATGCCCTGCAGTTTCTCCCGCGACTTCTGCCAGAACCCGGCCCAGGACTCCTCCGCGGAGGTCTCGGTCTGCCAGTGATCTATCTTGTCGCCTCCAACGCCGATCTCGTCCAGAACGCCTTTCGCCCGCTCGATGTGCCCGCAGAGCCGCTCCTCCGCCGTCGGGTACGGGCAGTTGTCCTCTGCGCACGAGATGATGGTCACCCCGTCGGCGCCCAGCTCGAAGGGAGCCAGGATGTCCACAACGCTCAGCCTGGCGACGCAGGGCACCATCACCTTCACCACCCCCGTCGTCCTGGTCTCTTCCCGATCCGCCCGGAGGGTCTCCCGGGTGGTTGCACCGAACGAGCAGCAGTACGACACGATCAGCGGCTGAGAGAGGTCTCCCTTGTCCACATCGGAGAGCAGCTCCGAGACCTCCTCCCGCATCCGATTTGTGCCGAAACGCGTGAGCGCGATGGCCGCAGCGGGGCATTCCGCGGCGCAGAGCCCGCAGGTCTGGCACTGGTCCTCGGGCATCACGGCGGTCCGGTCCACAGTGGCCACCCCGAAGGGACAGACCCTCACGCAGGTTAGACATCCGGCGCACTTCTCCTCGTCGACCGTGGCGCCGGTCGCACACGCCATACACCGCCTGGCTTCGGCAAGGGCTTCGGGCTCTGTGAAGCCACGCTCGAAATCCGAGAAGTCCTTGACCCGCTCCTCGGCCGGCTGGAGTTCGGGCACAACGGGATCCACCTGCTTGATCTTCTCGATCGTCTCCACGGGGATGTCGCCGAGCGCGAGTGGCCTGCTGTAAGGCTGCCTGAGGAGATCGCCGCCATCCAGGTAGTGCACAATGGCCTTCGCCGCACGGTGGCCGTCCCCCACGGCCTCTACGGCGGCACCCGGACCGGTCGAGACCTCTCCACACGCGAAGATCCCCTTCTGCGTCGTCCCGAGCGTCTCCGGATCGTATTCCAGCCTCCCGCCGGCGACCTTGACCGCGGAACCCTCCACACACGTCAGGTCGCTCCACTGGCCGATGGCGATCAGGATGGTGTCGGCCTCCAGAGTCAGGATCTCGTTCTCATCGAATTGCGGGCTGAAACGCCCGGACTCGTCGAAGACCGCCGTGCATCGCTTCAGCTCGATTCCGGTCGCCCGTCCATCCTCGGCGGAAATGGAATTCGGCCCCCATGAGTTTCTGATCTGGATGCCCTCGTCCTCGGCCTCCTCGATCTCCCATTCCCACGCCGGCATCTCCTCTCTGGACTCGAGTGATACCAGCGAGATCTCCTCGACGCCCAACCGACGCACGCACCGGGCCACGTCGAAAGCGACGTTGCCTCCGCCGATCACGACGACGTGCTTCCCGAGTGAGGGAGACTGCTCGAGGCTGATCGCCTTCAGAAATGGCAGTGCAAGCCAGACCCCATCGCTGTCGATCCCCGGGATCCCCAGCGAGCGGCTCTCGGAGAGGCCCGTGGCGATCAGTACCGCCGAGAAGCCCTCCTTCAGAAGACCCTCAAGCGTGATATCCTTGCCGACCTCGCAGGAGGTCCGCAGTTCGACTCCCAGGGCCAGGATGTCGTCGATATCCTCCCGCAGTACGTTGTAGGGAAGCCGGTACCTGGGGATCGCCCGTCCGAGCATGCCACCCGGCACATCCTCCTTCTCGAACACCACCGTCGCAATGCCCTGCGTGGCGAGGTCGTGCGCCGCCGTGAGTCCCGCCGGCCCCGACCCGATGATCGCGACGCGCTCCTCCCGGCTGTTCTCGACCCTCTTGCGTCTGGAGAGCCGGTATTCCTCGGTGTTCTCCACAACGAATCGCTTGAGCATCCGCAGGCCCACCGGGGCATCCACCTTCGCCCGGCGACAGTTCTGCTCGCAGGGGTGATGGCAGATGCGCCCGCAGACCGACGAAAACGGGTTGGCGGCGAGCAGATGATCCAGCGCCCCCTCATAGTCCCCCTTGGCGATGCACTCCACATATCCGCGGGTGTCTGTCTGGACCGGGCAGCCGGCCATACAGCTGGCGAGCACGGCCCCCTGACCTGCTGGTGACGGTTGTGACATGGGTGCCTTCCAATCTATGGGGTGCGCCCGAGTGGCGGCCGTGGGTCCTGGCACCGCGCGTCGGGCAAGTTGGAGGTTAGAGACCCGGCATCGGGCCGTCAGATAGCGTATTCAAAAGATTGAGGCAAGATCGTCGTTAGTCCATAATATAGGGCATCAGCGCCAGAGCCACAAGAGCATATATTCGCCTGGCAAATTCACCCGCATGTGTCCGGTAAGGCTAGCTTATGCTAATCGACGTGCCTTGTCCCCGGGTCGGCTCCTCGGTCTGCCGGAGGTGTGGAGCCCGGCTGGACCGTGGGGGGGGAAACGCCACCGGGGCCCTGTTGATTACAGGGCCCCGGCTCCCTCCTGTGCATCAAGGTTCGCTCTACTTCAGCATGTGTCCCAGTTCATCCAGCTCCTCGGCAAACGCATCGATGGTTCTGGATCCCAGAATCTCGTGGAGGCGGCGCCGGAGGTCTCCCCAGTCCTCGTGGAGCGAGCACGATTGGGCGCTTGAGCACCCGGGGATGTCCAGAAGGCAGTCGTCGGTGCAGTGCAGTCCGTCGATGGCCTTGACCACCTCCAAGAGGGTGATCTGGTCGGAGGGGCGGGCCAGTGTCACGCCTCCGCCGCGACCCTTGGGTGAATCCCCGGATGTCAATGGAAAAAGTGATCTTCCAGGAATAGAAAGTGATGAAGCCGCCGTGGGGCCCCACCGGGCTCGTCACACCCCCAAGGGCGGTGTCCGTGACTACCAGAATCGGCAGCCAGACAACAGAAACGCCCGACCGGTGCCGGTGGTCCGGCTCGGCCGGGCGCCTGGATTGCCTTTGCGGTGGCTCGGTCAGGTCGTGGGCGGGCCTGCGGCCGCCGGGCCCGAGATGTACTTCCACAGCTCGTCCACATTGTCCTTCGCACGATCCCGTTCGGCCCGGACGATGTCTCCGATCGACAGAACGCCAAGCAGGTTGTCGGCCTCCACAATGGGCATATGACGGAACCGCTTCTCCGTCATCTCGTTCATCGCGTACTCGATATGATCCTCCGGCGCCCCGGTGACCACGTCTCGCGTCATTACCTCTTCGACGGGCTTCTCCCCCAGCGGCATTTCGGCGTGGACGGCTCGCATAATGTCTCGTTCCGTGATGATCCCCTCGAGCGTGCCGCTCTCTCCCCTCACCACCAGGGCGCCCACGCGCTTCTCGACCATCGTGGCAAGTGCGTCTTTGAGGGTCCTTTTGGGGTCGATTCCGACAACCGTAAAACCCTTGATACTCAGGATGTCCTTGATCTTCATGAATCCGCCTCCGGCTTAGGAGCCCGTGGAATGCTGCATCCGTATCTCCCTATCAGCAGGTATCATAACAGGTATTCCCCTGATGTCAAGGCCCTTGAAGGGGGCCACACCAGACGGCCCCGCTTGCGAGAGCCGATGTCGCGCTAGCCGGGGGGTGGTGGGCCCATTGACAGACCACTGGTGCTCGGATACATTCACTGGCTTGCACGGTGCCCGCCCAGACGCCCCGCCGGCCCACGCCGAGCGTGCGGACCGAGCCTGATGGTTCCTTAGGAGAGAGAACATGCAGACAACCCCGAGTGACGCTCAGACCCCTTCGCAGGCATCCTGCGGGGGCCCGGAGGCCTCACAGACGTTACGTGCAGGATCGGATCTCATCTTTCACAGGGTCTGCCCGGCCGACCAGATCGAGGAGGGGGTGGGCCGCCCCATCACGCTCGACGGCACGCATCTGGCCCTGTTCCGCCACGAGGACGTCCTGCACGCCGTGGACAACCGGTGCCCGCACATGGGCTACCCGATGTCGGAGGGAAGCGTCCGGGACGGCATCCTGGTGTGCCACTGGCATCACTGGGAGTTCGACGTAAAGACCGGCGGATGCCTGCTATCCGGGGGCGACGACCTCAGCACCTTCCCGGTGGAGGTCAGGGACGATGGCTACCTCTACGTCGGAATCGCCGGCGACGAGAAGGAGGCCGCGAGACGTCGGCTGATCGAACGGGGCAAACGCGCCCTCGAGCAAGGCCTCAAGGACCGGAGCGCCTTCCTGATCGCCAAGGCCGTCACCGCTCTGGGCCACGCCGGGGCAACACCCCAGGAGACGATCCAGCAGGGCATCTACTACGGCGCGAGGAGATCCGGTGAAGGATGGTCTTCAGGACTGGCCGTCCTGACCATCGCGGCCAATATGTGGAACGACGTGGACGAGGCCGACCTCAACCTCTTCCTGGTCCACGGACTCACGCAGATCGGACGTCGGACCTCCGGGAACTCGCGCCGACACCTCTTCCCCTTCCCGGCGGCCGAGCAGGATCCCGATCTCGAGACCTGCAAGCGATGGTTCCGTCGCTACGTGGAGCAGCGCAACACCGGGGCAGCCGAGCGCATCCTGGTCACCCTGCACGATCGGGAATGCACGCGCGAGCAGATCGCCGACGTGGTCTTCGCCGCTGCCACGGACTACTACTTCACAGGCGACGGCCATGCGCTCGACTTCGCCAACAAGATGTTCGAAGCCCTGGACTACGTTGATTGGGTCGGAGCCAACGAGATCCTGCGTCCCATCGTGGTGGATCTGGTCGGCCGGACGCGACACGAGGAGACCTCCCGCTGGGCCGACAGCGTCCCCGTTCTGACCGACGTCTTCTCCAGGCTCGACGCGATCTGGGAGGACAACCAGGGGGCCAGCGCCGAACTCGACATATCTTCCTGCGCGGAGATGATGCTCGGAGATGACTTCGTGCCCATCGTGGCCGAGATCGAATCGCAGCTCCGCAAGGGCGTGGATCCCCTCGACCTGTGCCGTGCAATGACCTACGCCGGTGCGATTCGCATTGCGCGCTTTCATCTGAAGAACGAGGGCGATTGGCACGACGTGGCGAACGTCTACTCCTACGCCCACGCGCTCCACCGCGCCTTCCTGCTCGCACCCAGCCGAGAGCTACTCCGCGGCATCTTCCACGGGGCGGTCTTCATGACCTACCTCCGTTGGCTCAACATGCCGGCGGCTCGTCTCCCCCAGCCGGGTCAGACAGAGCTGGGGGGGCCCGCTGCCGAGGAGGATCTGCTCGACCGCCTTCAGGAGCTCGCCGACTTCCAGAAGGTGTTCGAGGCCGAGGTGGTGGTGAACCAATATCTGGAAGCCGGCTACGACATCCTGAAGCTGAGGCACGCCCTCGGCCACATCACACTGAGGGAGGACGCGGAGCTCCACATGTTCCAGGTGCTCGAGGTGGCGTTCCGGCACCTCGATCTGTCGGAAGACCCGGAAGAGAAGCGGATGCACCTGCTCGCGGCAACACGCTACATAACCGCACAGAAGGTGATGAAGGGTATCCTCTGGTCGACGGAGAATGCCGAGAGGCTACAGCGAGGGGAACTGCTCAGCGAACGCGAAGACGACAACTGACCTGAACCTGGCGGAGAGGTTATGCAATGGAGCACAGGGGGGTAGACGCGCCGGATCACGCGCCCGTCATCCAGGAAATCCCGAAACCGGTTCCCGAGAGCTACGGGAACGCGGAGGGCGAGTACTGGACCCTGCGGGGGGCCGCGGGCCTCACCGATCAGAGCGCGAGGGGGAAGCTCCTGATGACCGGTTCGGACCGGGAGCGCTTCCTCAACGGAATGGTCACCATGAACGTGCAGGGGCTGAGCCCAGGTGTGTGCGTATACGCGACCGCTATTGACGCACAGGGCCACACCCTCACCGACCTGTGGGTACACGCCCGACAGGATGGCTACGTCCTCGAGACGGACCCGGGGCTGGAAGAGAAGCTCCGCGCGAGTCTGGATCGCTACCTGATCGCCGATGACGTGGAGATGAAGGGGGTCACCGAGGGATGGACCCTCCTCGGACTGCGAGGCCCTCGCGCGTCATCCGTTCTGGATGAAGCCGTTGGCGGTCTGCCGTCGGACCTACCGGCGAATCACAGCCACACGGTCCTGGTCGGCGGCACGGAGATCGCAATCGTGGCCAGGCCGAACGCACCCGCTCCCGGCTATGACCTCTGGCTCGCACCGGGGAGAACTAGAGCCCTCTGGCACGGCCTCGTCGAGGCCGGCGCCAGGCCGGTCGGCTCGGCTGCACTCGAAATCGTTCGTGTCGAGGCGGGGATTCCCCGGTATGGGGCGGAAATCACGGAGCAGGTGACGCCTCTGGAGGCGGGCCTCATCGGGGCGGTCGACTTCGCTAAGGGTTGCTACATCGGCCAGGAGGTCATTGCGAAGATGCACCACCGCGGCAAGCCGAGACGGGTTCTCGTCGGTCTCCGGATCGAGGCCGACGCGCCGCCCGATCCGGGGACACCCGTTACCGCCGAGGGCAAAAGCATCGGCCAGGTGACAAGCAGCGTACGGTCACCTGGCCTGAGCCAGACCATCGGTCTTTCGTTGATCCGCAGGGGATTCGAAGACGAGGGACGCCTCGTCTCGATCGGTCCCGACACCCAGGCCGAAATCCTCCCCCTCCCCTTCCTCCACCCACCAACCGACAAAGCGCAACCACCGATGGGCACAGATAGACACTGATGAGGGGCGCCTGAGTCCACCACCGGTCAGCCCTCCACAGACCTCGTTTCAGCCACGATCTCTCGGGGCTGCGTGCATCAAGATCGGTGTCCATCGGTGTGTATCGGTGATTCCGCCTTGTCTTACACGCAGAAGGACTCCCCGCAGCCGCACTGAGACTTGGCATTGGGATTCCTGACCTGGAAGCCGCCTCCCATCAGCCCATCCTCGTAGCTCAGCTCGCACCCGGTCAGGTAGGTCGCGCTCTTCGGATCCACGAACACCTTCACGCCGTTGCTCTCCACCGTGCTGTCATCGGCACCGGGTGCACTCTCGAAGCCCATTTCGTACATCATCCCCGAGCATCCTCCACCGACGACCTTGATCCGAAGCCCGTCACTCGGACTTCCCTCCTGCTCCAGCAGTGTCTCTATCTTCCGGGCCGCATCTTCTGTCACCGTGATCATCCGGGGCATCTCCTCAGCTGGTTTGGGCGGCAGACATCTATATGATCCACCAGGTCTCTCATCTGGTGCGATGAAACGTCACGAACCCGGTCCGCGCGTGTTGAAGACCACCGGCCGGGCCTGGGCCCGCGCCATCGCCTCGTGCTCCTCCGAAGAGCATGACCGGTCCGTGGGAACCCTGGGATCAGGCCCGGCGGACTCGAATCCCTGCTCGACCAGGTAGGCCTCGACCTCGTCGCCACTCACGTCAACCAGCATCTGGCCGTCGATCTCCACGCACGGCTGCAGGGTCTGCCCCGTCTTCTGGACCATCTCCTCGAAGTGGGCGGGATCGCTTAGGATGTCCTTCTCTTCATACGCGAGGCCGAACTTGTCGAGCACCGCGCGCACCCCTCGACTCCATCCGCACGTGGCCTTCAGATACGCCGTGATCTCAGGCTTCACGCTTCCCATACCATATCTCCTCTCTATGTGCCGCTTCGCGCCAACGCGAAGCGTGGAAATACATCCCCCTTGCCGGGGGGCCTGTTCAGCGCCTCACTCAGTCCAACGAAGGACCTCCGTAACGGGGCCTCGCTTTGATGTGGGCGTTTCTGCCGGATACCCCATGTAGAGGAACCCGATGATGTCCTCCTGTGAAGGATCGATCCCGAGCAGAGCGTAGGTGTCCTCCTCCATCGTGATCGGCCCGGTGCTCCACTGGATCCCGATGCCCTTGCCCCACGCGGCGAGCTGGATATTCTGAATCGCACAGCAGGCTGCCGCATAGTCCTCCCGCACCTGCTGCTCATCGTCCCCTCTGAGAGAAGAAACCGCCACGATCGTCGGCTTCGACATGAATTTGTCGTAACCCGCCTGCCCGATCTTCTCGCGGTTCTCCTCGTCCACGGGACCCTTGACCTTGGCGATCTGGATCTCGCGGTAGCGTTGCGCGAGCTTCTCCTTCGTCGCCGGCCCAAGAACGGAGAAACGCCAAGGCTCGGTCAGGTGATGGTTGGGCGCCCAGATCCCGTAGGACAACGCCCCTTCCAGATCTTCATTGGGAATGGGGTCGCCCTTGAAGCGGAAGATCGAGCGCCTGGAACGAATGGCTTCCAGAACATCCATGGTGCCTCTCCATTCTTGATGTGCCAGACCGCGCGCCGCAGCGGGCGCGGGATCCGGCTCTTCACTGTGTCTTGCAGTACTGCAAACCGCTAGATCACGATCGCGTTCGAAGCCTGGCGAGCCGCAACGCGTTGGTCGTCACCCCCAGCGAGGTGCCCATATCACCAACGAGCACGGCCACCACGAGGGAGACGAAGCCGGGAAACACACCGATCGTGAGGGCCGTCTTGACGAGGATGGCGGCGATCACGTTCTGTCGGATCACGCGACGTGACGCGCGAGAAAGCCGGAACAGGTACGGCAACTTCGACAGGTCGTCGGCCATCAGCGCCACATCCGCCGTTTCCAGGGCCGTGTCCGTTCCGGCCGCACCCATCGCGATGCCCACCGAAGCCGCCGCGAGTGCCGGCGCGTCATTCACCCCGTCACCGACCATGGCCACCTTTCCGCACCGGCTGCTCAACGCCTCCACCGCACGCACCTTGTCCTCGGGCAGAAGCCCGGCCTGCCACTGCTCGATTCCCAACTCGTCCGCGATGGCTCGGGCGGTAACCTCGTTGTCTCCCGTGAGCATCACCACCTCGTCGATCCCCTGCCCTCGGAGCGCCGAGACCGTCTCCTTTGCTCCTTGCCGGACCGTGTCGGCAACCGCCACAGCACCGATCACGCCCTCGCCGGAGCCGATCAGGACGGCCGTCTTGCCCTCGCGCCTCAGCCGAGTCACCGGCTCGGAATCGCCGTCCGGAAACAGGTCGGGCTTCCCAACCGCATAGGTCGTCTGCCCGATCCGGGCGCGGACGCCCCTCCCCGTGATCGACTCGAAGTCGGACACGGCCGGCAGCTCGACGCCGTTGGCGTGGCCCACAATGGCCCGGGCAATCG